>JBJOOI010000011.1:0-10908 GCA_046051375.1 Bacteroidota bacterium
CCTATTCCAACAATAGTCCGCACAACCTTGGTTTCCTTTGGTTTCAATTGGACCAGAACCTTTTTAATCCCAGTTCAAGAGGTTTTGCCAAACTTCCTGTTACTGGCAGAAGCAGGTATGGCAATGCTGCAACTCCATTCGAAGGCGGCTATGAGATTAAATCAGTGAAAATTATTGCCACTGCTGGTGGAAAGACTACCGAAACAGTTGTCGATCCTGAAATCACTGATACACGCATGAGGGTTGATCTGCCAAAACTGTTGAAGGCTGGAGGAGACAAGGTTGTTGTAAAGGTTGACTATGCTTACATTGTTCCTGAATATGGTGCAGACAGGACAGGTATCCTGAAAAATGCAGACGGAAATATTTATGCCATTGCACAATGGTATCCCCGTATTTGTGTTTTCGATGATATCCAGGGATGGAATACCCTTCCATATTTGGGCGCAAGTGAATTCTATCTTGAATATGGCAATTTTGACGTAGCCATAACCGCGCCTGCAACCCACGTTGTTGTTGCCTCCGGAGACTTGCTCAATCCTTCTGAAGTGATGACAGCTCAACAATTGAAAAGATACCAGAAAGCCCACCAAAGTGATGAAACTGTGATGATCAGAAGCAAAGAGGAAATCAAGGATCCTTCTTCCAGGCCATCAGTTGCAAAACTTACATGGAAGTATTCTATAACCAACTCAAGGGATTTTGCCTGGGCTTCTTCAACCTCGTTCATCTGGGACGCTGCAAGAATCAATCTCCCAAGCGGCAAAAAAGCTTTGGCACAATCTGTTTATCCCAGCAGTTCAGATGGTAAAAATGCCTGGGGAAGAAGTACTGAGTACACCAAGGCCAGCATTGAAAATTACTCCAAAAGATGGTTTGAATACCCTTATCCCATTGCAACCAATGTTGCCAGCAATATTGGTGGAATGGAATATCCCGGTATCGTATTCTGTGGATCTACCGCAAAATCCGGCAGTCTTTGGGGAGTAACCGATCATGAGTTTGGACATACCTGGTTTCCGATGATTGTAGGAAGCAACGAAAGAAAATATGGATGGATGGACGAAGGTTTCAACACTTTTATCAATGATATCGCATCCCAGGACTTTAACAACGGCGAATATGCCTCTAAAGAATCCAATGCGCAAAGCATGGCCAAGTTCTTGTACAGTGACAGGTCTGAATCCATCATGAAAACGCCAGATGCTTTGAAAGAAGCCAATATTGGACTTTCATTGTACATGAAGCCCGGTTTTGCTCTTACATTGTTGAGGGATCAGATTGTTGGTGCCAAAAGATTTGATTCAGCATTTAAAAAATACATCCGTGATTGGTCTTTCAAACATCCTTCCCCCTGGGATTTTTTCAGGAGCATTGAAAATGGAGTAGGAGAGGATTTGGGATGGTTTTGGAAAGCCATGTTTCTTGAGAATTGGAGATTGGATCAGGCTGTCACCAATGTTGAGTACCAGGGAAACAATGCCAAAAATGGTGCCATCATCACCATTGAAAACCTTGAAAGGGCCGCCATGCCTGTTCTCATTGAATATGAAACTGTTGCAGGCAACAAGGGAAGGGTTAAACTTCCTGTAGAAATTTGGCAAAATGGGGGTGTTTTCAAAACAAGGATTCGGGTGACTGAAGAGTTGGCAAAAGTGACTGTTGATCCTGATAAGGTTTTCCCAGATTATAACAGTGAAAACAATACTTGGACGCCTAAAAAGCAAAAAACAGTATTTTTTGGGGATAAATTGCTGATTTATCCCCAAAATCATTTAATTTTGCACTCCTTTCAGTTTAAGTACTGAAAGCTATTCCCAAAAGGTCCCATAAGTTCTTCGTCTGTTCGAAGGCACCAGTAGGGGTAAATTTAAAAATAATGTCATGCCAAAAGTTAAAACCCATTCAAGGGCCAAAAAAACTTTTAAGATCACCGGCAGCGGAAAGATCACTTACAGAAAGCCCACAAGAGGTCACTTGCTTACCAAGAAAACCAACAAGCGCAAGCGTGCACTTCGCGTTCAAGGTGTTGTGCATCATGCCAATCTTGATTTCGTAAAAAGACTCCTTCGCCTGAAATAAGGCCTTTCTCATTACTTCAAATTTAAACTCATTACAATATGCCACGTTCAAAAAATGCGGTAGCCTCCAGGGCCCGCAAAAAAAGAATTCTCAAACAGGCGAAAGGATTCTACGGTAAAAGGAAAAATGTTTATACAGTAGCGAAAAACGTTCTCGAGAAAGGTCTCACCTATAGTTATGTTGGTCGTAAACTCAAGAAGAGAGATTACAGAAGCCTCTGGATTGTTCGTATCAACGCAGCAGTCAGGGAAGAAGGAATGAAATATTCTGAGTTTATCAATAAGCTTAAAGTCAAAGGAATTGATCTCGATCGCAAAGTACTTGCGGATCTTGCTATGAACAATCCTGAATCTTTCAAGCAATTGGTTGATTCTGTAAAATAAACCATGCTGATTATATCAGTAAACCGGATGTCAAATAAACATCCGGTTTTTTATTTTCAGATGGTGAAAAAAATTAATTTTGCTTCTCTTTGCAATTCAACAACTTAAACAGACCGAAACGGTAAAATGAGCAATACCTATACAGACCTTGTCAAGCAGACGTTTTATTTTCCTCAGGAAGGATTTGTAACAAAAGATGGATACTTGCATTTCAATGATCTCGATTTGAAAGCTCTTATTGACAAGTATGGTACCCCTTTGAAACTTACCTATCTGCCGAAAATAGGCTCACAGATCAACAAGGCAAAGGATTTGTTCCAGAAAGCATTCAAAAAACATAACTACGAAGGAAAATACCATTATTGCTATTGCACAAAAAGTTCTCATTTTTCATTTGTTGTTGAAGAAGCCCTTCAGCATGACATTCACCTTGAAACCTCTTTTGCTTATGATATTGAAATCATCAATAACCTATACAAAAGAAAAAAAATCACCAAAGACACTTTTATCATTTGCAATGGTTTCAAACAGAAGACATATACCTCCCGCATTTCCCGGCTGATCAATACTGGTTTCAAAAACGTGATACCCATCCTTGATAACAAGGAAGAACTTGACCGCTACAAAAGAGGGGTAAGGGTTCCATTTAAATTGGGGATCCGTGTTGCCGCAGAAGAGGAACCCAATTTCCCTTTCTATACCTCCCGTCTCGGTATCAGGGCCAAAGATATTTTGGAATTTTATGTAGACCAGATAGAAGGCTACGAGGAAAAATTTCAGTTGAAAATGTTGCACATTTTCCTCAACAAAGGAATAAAAGACGATATCTACTATTGGAGTGAGTTGAATAAGGTCATCAATCTTTACTGCCAGTTAAAAAAGATATGTCCTGAATTGGATTCCATCAATATAGGCGGTGGTTTTCCCATCAAGCATTCATTGGGTTTTGAATATGATTATGGATTCATGATCAATGAGATTGTGGGCACTATTAAAAAAGCCTGTAAAAAAGCCAAGGTTCCTATGCCGAATATTTTTACGGAATTTGGCAGCTTCACTGTTGGTGAAAGCATGGCGCATGTCTATTCAGTATTGGCGGAAAAGGTTCAAAACGACAGGGAAATCTGGTACATGATCGATTCATCATTTATCACAACCTTACCTGATACCTGGGGTATAGGAGAGAAGTTCCTGATGCTGCCCATCAATAAATGGCAGAATGAATACCAAAGGGTAGTCTTGGGTGGCCTCACCTGCGACAGCCATGATTACTATGATTCTGAGGAGCACATCAATGAAGTGTTTTTGCCCAAGATTACTGGAGATGAGTCAAAAGAACCATTGTATCTTGGCTTCTTCCACACAGGGGCTTATCAAGACCAGATCAGTGGATATGGTGGAATCAAACATTGCATGATTCCATCGCCCAAGCATATCATTGTAGGAAAGGACAAGCATGGTAAACTGCATGATTGGGTATATGCAAAGGAACAATCCGCACAGAGCATGCTCAAAATTCTTGGCTACCTATAAGTTGTGAATCTTTAGTTGACCTTGAGCTTGTATTTCTTGTTTACCTTGGGATTGTTGAAGTACTTTTCTGCATCCTCCTGAGAGTAACGAGGGTCAAATTCAACCAATGGCAGGTCTACCAATTGTAACTGGGATTGTTTTAGTTCATCCCTTAATTTCTTTGTTTTGGCCAGAATGTCCGGATCCCTTTCACCAATGATCATGTTCTCAGTAATCATGTAATCAAGACGCTTGATGGTTGCCCTGACCTGGGAGGCCGTATTTTGTTCCTGTACCTTGTTGGGTGACACGGCTTCTTTTACAGGAACCAACGTGAGACCTACTGAAGGCAGTACCTTTCCCATATTTTTTGAACTTGTTGAAGTTCCTGTGCTGGAAATGATAGTACCCATCATTGCTGTAGTGGAACCAGTAATATCAAAACCAGTTCTAGTATTTTTTGTTTTTTTGATGTTGGTGCTGATGACAAAAAAAGTCAGCTTAAGGTTTGTGACATATTTTTTTATTTCATTGGTCACTTGAAGATGTTCTTGGTTTTTTTGAGGGTAGTTGATCCCAGGCCTGATAAAAACCCTGACGGTTGAAGTATCACTATTTCTGAATTTGTCCGTTCCAATGAATTGAAGCACCAGGATTTTCTGGCGTGCAGTATCATTTTCACGGATAAAATCATAGGGAACCATCCACCCAAACTCATCATCACATTTACTAACTGATTTGAAATTGCTGATGGGAAAGTTGCTATTGATGGTAATTTGTTCGACAGGGAAGGTTCCGGTTTCGCACTGTACCCTGAATTTGATGGAATCTCCCTCCTCAAGCATCACTGTATTTCCGATAGTTGGTTTTAACCTTGATACGACCACCTCGGTGCTGTAAAACATGATGGTAAAACCTGACTCCATGCGATCTTTTGCATCCCTCAGGTTTTGGACACCCACTTCAACTTTGTAAGGGATATCATATTTTAGTTTACCACTTTTGAAATATGATTTTTCTGCCTTAAAATAAAGCAATCCAGTATTCTTGTCTATTTTGACTCCGATAGGAGCATTTTTAAGGTACCAGAAATATAATTCAGCTGGTTTGTTGATCTGAAGGTCATAGATCAGGGTTGAGTCCACCTGAAGGGTAAAAAACGGATTCAGGTTGATGATCCTGAGTACCGAGTCAAGGTTGACGGGTTCCGGAGGAGCAGGCAATAGTGTATCCTGCTTGACAATCAGGGTGTCTTGCTTGGATTCCTGGGAAAATGCAGTTCCAAGTAGAAAAATCGTTAAAATAAAAACAAGTATGCTTTTCAAATCAAACTTTGTTTGAACGAAATTAACTCAAAACCGGCAAATGTGTAACTTCGCGTAAAATCTTAACAATATGTATCCAGCAGAAATAGTGATTCCAATGAAAGAGGAGCTTACAGAGAATGGTTTTGAAGAGCTCTTAACTCCTGCATCAGTAGATGAAATCTTGTCAGCCCCAGGCACAACACTTGTGGTTGTTAACTCAGTGTGTGGTTGTTCAGCAGGCAGTGCTAGACCGGGTGTACTCATGTCTGTGCATAATTCCGCCAAACGTCCTGACCACCTTACCACCACATTTGCAGGCTTTGATCTCGCAGCAGTGCAGCGCTTAAGACAACATCTTTTGCCTTATCCTCCATCTTCACCAGCGGTTGCCCTTTTCAAGGATGGCAAACTGGTACACATGATTGAAAGACATCAGATTGAAGGAAGACCTGCACAGATGATTGCACAAAACCTCATGGCAGCGTACGAAGAATATTGCAATTGATTCTATGTATCCCAACCTTTATTTTTTCCTGAAGGATGCGCTAGGTATTGACCCTCCGGGTTTCACTGAGTACATCAATACTTTTGGTTTATTGGTAGCCATCGCTTTCGTTGTAGCTGCATTTATTCTCTCAAAAGAGTTGAAACGAAGGGAAGAATCCGGATTGCTTTCACCATTGGAAGAGACCATTGTTGTGGGGAAGCCTGCCAGCAGCGCTGAACTTTTGTTTAACCTGGTTTTTGGATTCATCGTTGGGTACAAATTATTGGGTATTTTCTTCAATGAAAGTCAGGTCAATCCCCAGGATTATATCTTTTCCTCAAAAGGAAGTCTCGTTGGAGGATTGATTCTGGGAGGCCTTTTTTCATGGTTGAAATACCATGAAAAGAAAAAGCAAGCCTTGGCAAAACCTGAGGAAAGAAAGGTAAAGGTTTATCCGCATGAAAGGGTTGGTGATATCACCGTATATGCCGCCATAGCTGGTTTCATAGGAGCAAAAGTATTTGATAACCTAGAAAATTGGGACAGGTTTATCCAGGATCCTATTGGCAATCTCTTGGCACCCAGTGGCCTTACTTTTTATGGAGGATTGATTGTTGCTGCCGTTACTGTCATTCTTTTTGCAAGAGGCAAAAAGATAGGCACAAGGCATTTGATTGATTCAGCTGCTCCAGCATTGATGATTGCCTATGCCATCGGCAGAATGGGTTGTCATTTTTCAGGAGATGGAGACTGGGGAATTTTCAACAGCGCCTACAAAGTCAGCGAATCCAATAAGATAGAATTGGCATCCCCTGGAGATTTTGACAAATCCCTTTTGCAATATCCTGAATACACCAGACAACTTCTTGCTGAATATGGCAGCATTGACAATATTCCTCATACATCTTTTCAAGGATCTTCGATTTTGCCCAATTGGTTTTGGGCATATAATTTTCCACACAATGTAAATGGAGTAGGAGTTCCAATGAAGGATTGCACGGGTAATTATTGTGCACAACTCAGCCCACCTGTTTTTCCTACTACCTTGTATGAAATCATTGCTTCAACATTGTTATTCATTTTGCTTTGGTTACTGCGGAAAAGAATTGTTGCTCCTGGCAGGATGTTTGGGCTTTATCTGATGTTGAATGGAATCGAACGATTTCTCATTGAAAAAATTCGTGTCAACTCAACCTATGACCTTTTTGGAATGCATCCCACACAGGCAGAACTTATATCAGTAATGTTATTCGTATTTGGCGCCTGGTTATGGGTTGATTCAGGCAGGAAATTCACCTTAAACACTAAATAGCCAGTCTATGCCATCATTTGATATCCTCAGCAAAGTAGACCCTCAATTGCTCGACAACGCGGTGAATGTTACCAAAAAAGAGGTAGCCAACCGGTTTGATTTTAAAGATGCTGTTGTTGAAATTGATTTCAACAAAAAAGACATGAAGCTTGCCCTGGAAACTTCAGACGATATGAAAATGCGTCAACTTGTTGAGATCCTGATCAACCGTGCCAACAAGCAGGGTATTTCTCCCCATGCCTTTGATATGTCCAAAGATGCCTACCAAAGTGGCAAGACCGTTAAACAGGATATCATCGTGAAAAATGGATTAAAGCAGGAGGATGCCAAGAAAATCAACAAATTGATCAAAGATTCAGGGCTTAAGGTACAGTCTCAGATCATGGACGATATTTTGAGGGTAACTGGCAAGAAAATTGATGATCTTCAGGCTGTTATGCAGATTTGCAGGACTGCTGACCTTGATTTGCCCCTCCAGTTTGAGAACATGAGGAGCTAGTTTTTACCAAACTGATTTTTTACCTAAAAAAACAGTATATTTGCAACTTCATCAATGCCATGGCCAAATCCATGCAGCCTAAAAAATCAATACAATGAAACAAGGTATCCATCCAGACAATTACAGGTTCGTAGTTTTCAAAGACATGAGTAATGGTACATCATTTTTGACCCGTTCAGCGGCTCAGTCTAAAGAAATGATCAAATGGGAAGACGGCAACGAATATCCTGTTATTAAACTTGAGATTTCAAACACCTCACATCCCTTCTTTACCGGTCAAAACATACTGGTAGATACGGCAGGTAGGATTGACAAGTTCAAAAAGAAATACGCAAAGAAGTAATTTCAACAAACCCTCCAAATGGAGGGTTTTTCTTTTCCCTTCAAGGTTGTAGCTTTGTGATAACAACATGCCCAAACTCCTGTTACAATACAGCCATTTTCAAAAGGATTTCTTCCCACTTACACTCACAAGGCCATTTATCGATCTGAGGGTAGGAATTTCAACCGTTGCAGACAAGTGGAAGCGATTGGCCATTTCTCAAAAAATTGACCTCGAGATCATAGAAGAGGAAGAATCAGCAGATCTTACCTGGGATGCCAGATTTATCCCAAAGATTTCTTTGGATGTTCATTCCTTTTTTGAACAAAAAACTGCCTCGGACGATTTATTTTATGCAATAAAAACCCCTTGGGATATTATCCAGCACAATACATCATTGGTATTGGATGATATTCATTTGCTCAGCTCAACATTTGAAACCAACCCTTGCTTTGATCAGGTTTCAATATCAGGGATTCATCCTTATTTTGTACACCCAACCGCTCGATTAGAGCCTTGCTTTATCAATACCGAAGAAGGCCCGGTAATGATTGATGAAGACGCCTGCATCATGCAAGGTACCATGCTCAGAGGGCCTATGTATATTGGGAAAAGAACTGTGGTAAAAATGGGTGCGGCCTTGTACGCAGGTACCAATATAGGGAATGATTGCATAGTGGGCGGGGAGATAAAAAACACAATTTTTCAGGCTTTCTCGAACAAGGGTCATCATGGATACCTGGGGGACAGTTATATAGGAGAATGGTGTAACATGGGAGCCGGAACAAGTTGTTCCAATTTGAAAAATACTGCCGGTGAATTGAAGGCCTGGAACATGGATACATCATCCTTTATCAATGCAGGAAAAAAAGCAGGTATACTGATGGGCGACCATGTTAAAACTGCCATCAATAGTTCATTCAACAGTGGTTCAGTAATTGGTGGGTTTTCTAATGTATTCAACCCAGATGCATTGCTCCCCAAATATATTGCTCCATTTCAATGGGGTCAGGAACAGCACTATGAACTCGATAAACTTTTAGAAGAGATTAAGCGATGGATGACCATGAAAGGACAATTGCCCAATGCTTCAATACTTGAATCAATTAAATCATATTATCTTAAAACCATTCAACAATGAGAAAACAGATCGCAGCAGCCAATTGGAAGATGAACAATACCTTGGAAGAAGGAACAAAATTACTCAGTGAAATTGTAGGTTCAGATATACAAGTAAATGATCATCAGTCTGTAATATTTGCTGTCCCCTTTCCCTATTTGGTGAGTGCTGTTCAACAGTTGGACAACAGAGCCAATATGTTTGTTTCAGCCCAAAACTGCCATCACAAAACAGCTGGTGCCTTCACGGGTGAGGTATCTGTAGGCATGTTGTCATCCATCAATATTCAATACTGTGTGGTAGGTCATAGTGAAAGAAGGGAATATTTTTCAGAAACCAATCAACAACTGGCTGAAAAAGTTGATCATTGCCTATCAAAAGGCATTACCCCAATATTCTGTTGTGGTGAACCGCTAGGCATCAGGGAAGATGATAGTCAAAATGATTATGTGGCCCTTCAATTGAAAGAATCCTTGTTTCATCTTGATGGTGAAGCCATTCAAAAGGTTGTCATTGCCTACGAACCCATTTGGGCGATTGGTACTGGCAAAACGGCTTCAGCTGCACAGGCGCAAGAAATGCATGCCCATATTAGGGCCGTATTGGCCAATCAATTTGGAGAGGCAGTAGCAGCCAACATCTCTATTTTGTATGGCGGAAGCGTTAAGGGTGCAAATGCCAATGAGATTTTTTCACAACCAGACGTTGATGGCGGCCTTGTAGGTGGTGCATCATTGATTGCCGCTGAATTCATTCAAATCATCAAGGCGTTAAAATAGTTCTTGTTTTAACTGTTGAGTTATCATCAATGAACATGGCAGCTCAGATCTTGTTATGATATTGCAAGATATAAGCACACTTAAATTGACTAACTTTGCACATCTCAAGAAACAGAATACATAATCGTTTTACAGCTGAAACCATTCGATGAAAAAAATCAGGAATTTCTGCATCATTGCACATATTGACCATGGTAAGTCTACTTTGGCAGATCGTTTGCTTCAGACCACAAATACCATCAGCGAAAGGGAAATGATGGATCAGGTCCTCGATGACATGGACCTTGAAAGAGAGAAAGGGATTACCATCAAAAGCCATGCCATCCAAATCAATTACAAGCATACGGATGGTATTGAATATATCCTCAACCTGATTGACACACCCGGACACGTAGACTTTAGTTATGAGGTAAGCCGTGCCCTTGCTGCATGCGAAGGTGCCCTCTTGTTGGTAGATGCAACCCAGGGAATTCAAGCCCAAACAATCTCCAACCTGTATTTGGCAGTAGACAATAATCTGGAAATCATCCCAGTCATCAACAAGATTGACATGGACGGCGCCATGATTGAAGAGGTAAAGGATCAAATCATTGAACTGATTGGTTGTAAATCTGAAGATATTCTGCTGGCCAGCGGAAGAACAGGTATTGGTATTGAAGGTATTCTTGATGCCATCGTAAACAGAATTCCATCTCCTAAAGGTGATCCTGAAGCACCTCTTCAGGCGCTCATTTTTGATAGTGTGTTCAACTCTTTCAGGGGCATCATTGTATACTACCGGATCATGAATGGTAGTATTTCAAAAGGTGAGAAAATCAAATTCATCTCTACAGACCAGGACTATGTAGCTGATGAGGTTGGTATTCTGAAACTGACCATGCAGGAGCAGAAAAGGGTACAATGTGGCGATGTGGGATACCTGATTACAGGAATCAAGAATGCCAAGGAAGTAAAGGTTGGTGACACCATTGTCAATGCCATCAATCCTGCCCCCATGATCAAAGGTTTCTCTGAAGTCAAGCCAATGGTTTTTGCTGGAATCTATCCTGTACAAACTGAAGACTTTGAAGAACTCAGGGAATGCATGGACAAGTTGCAGTTAAAC
>JBJOOI010000012.1:0-10845 GCA_046051375.1 Bacteroidota bacterium
ACCCAATTGATGGCCCTGTTCACCAAGATCAAAAGGTCATAACCATGACCTCCCAATTTGGCAATCATTTTGGCACTGCCTTTGGTAGTTGCATCAAATACATCCCCATGAAAAATCCAGGTTTTTTTACCATCAATCTCAATCACCAGCTTGTCCACCATTTGAAAATTGCCCAACTGTATACCACTATACCTTCTGAGCGATTCATCGTGGTTGCCTGTGATATAAACAACCTGGGTTCCTTTGGCAATCATCCCAAATATCTCCTTGATTACCTGCATATGAGAGGCAGGAAAATAGTGCTTTTTGAACTGCCAGATATCAATGATATCGCCATTCAATACCAACAGTTTTGGGGAAATGCTTCTGAGATAAGATACCAATTCTGATGCATGGCATCCAAAAGTGCCAAGGTGAACATCACTGATTACGGCAACTTCTAGCTTTCTCTTATTCATGAATAAATGGGTTTCATAAATATCCTTACCCATCATTAACCCAATGTTAGCAAGCCATAAAGAAATCTTGATGTAAAATTGACGGAATTGTTATGCCGTGGCTTCAGCATACAGGTGCTGAATCAGCCCATCAGCCAATCCAATTTTGGGAACCAGTATCTCTTCCATGTTGCCCCATTTCATGACTTGCAGGTAAATCATCAGTGCAGGAACAATTACATCCGCCCTGTCTGGCCTTAGATTGTAAAGGCGTATCCTGTCTTCCAGCGTGCAGGATGAAAATTCTTTGTGATAATCCCGGAGGACATCGATTTGAAGAGGCTTGCCATCTTTCTTCTTGCTGAGTGAGAATACCTTATTGATATTACCCCCCGTTCCTATGGCAATCGTATTTTTTTGACCGCGTAAATTTTCTCGCAGCGCCTCTTTCATCTCTTGCCAGTCGGCATCAGTCACCATGTTCTTGAGCAAGCGAATGGTTCCTATATTGAATGAACGTTTGTAGACCAGTGTATTGTTGGAAAAAAAGGTAATCTCGGTACTGCCACCCCCCACATCAACATAAAGATAATTGTTGTTGGCGTTGAGGTTTTCAGCTACATGTGATTCATAAATCAAGGAGGCTTCAAAATCGCCTGAGATTACTTTTATATTGATGCCTGTTTCCAGGAATATTTTCCTTACCACCTCATTCCTGTTTCGGGCATCCCTCATTGCACTGGTGGCAACGGCAATTGATTTTCCCACTCCATAAGCATTCATGAGATGTGCATAGGCCTTCATGGTTTGAAGGATCATGTGCTTTTTCTCCTTGGAGATTTCTCCGGTTTCAAACACATCGAAACCCAAGCGGAGTGGAACCCTGATCAGATTCAGCTTACTGAAGGTGGGTACACCTTCCCCATTCACCGTAACTTCGGAAATCAGAAGCCTGCTTGCATTTGTTCCAATATCAATTGCCGCCAGTCGCACGTTTCTTTATGGGTTGTTTTTTTAGCAGGTAGTTATAAATTTCCTGCTGTGACCGTAATCTTTTTTTTCCCGGTGAAGATACATAGTTGTTGATAAACTCAGGATCCAAAATTCTTGCTTTCACATTGTCTGAGAGTTGTATTTTCAAAACCTCTAACAACTCCTTTTTCAGGGCATTGTCAACAATTGGACATGCTGCCTCCACACGATGGTCCAGGTTCCTCACCATCCAATCCGCACTGGAGATATACACCAAAACATTTCCGGCATTGTGAAAAACCAAAACCCTCGCATGCTCCAAATACTCATCGACGATGCTGATGGCATAAGGCGATGCCTGCTTTTTCTTTGTTTGTTTTTTAGCAGAATATATGCCCCGGATAATCAGGTTGACTTCCACGCCAGCCGCAGATGCCTGATTGAGTTTTTCAATCAAGGCAACATCACTGAGCGAGTTCAACTTGAGTGTAATGGAGGCAGGAAATCCCTTTTTTGCTTCCTTTATCTCCTTGTCAACAAGCTCAGTTATTTTCTTCCGCATGCCAACAGGGCTTACCAGCAGTGTTTTACACTCTTCCAGGGAAGCTGCGTGTGAAGCTGGATTTTCAAGATAGAAGAATATCTTGTTGATATCCGCCATGATATTCCTGTTGGAGGTCAGCAGGCAATGATCTCCGTAAAAATGAGCGGTTTTTTCGTTGAGGTTGCCGGTACTGACAAAGCCATATTGAATGGTTTTGTTTTGCACACGCTTGTTGATGATACATATTTTTGCATGCACTTTCATGTTTGGAATACCCAAAATAACTTTTACCCCTTCTTCCTCCAACACGGTTTTCCATTCGAGATTTGCCTCTTCATCAAAACGGGCCTTTAACTCCAGCATCACTTCAACTTTCTTGCCATTGCGGGCAGCATTGACCAAAGCGTTGATCACCTTGGATTCTGAAGCAAGCCGGTAAGCAGTAATCTTGATGGATTTGACATCGGGATCAATGGCGGCTTCTCTCAATAAATCAATGATGGCATTGAATGAATGATAGGGAAAATGCAGCAACACATCTTTTTTATCAATTACATCGGTTACCCGTATGGCAGAATCAAGGTCTGGATGGGGAATGGCAGCCATTCTTCGTTGTGCTGCAGGAAGTACATCAGGAAAATCCATGAAATGTTTAAAGTTATGGATACGGCCTCCGGGAATGATGCTTGATTTGCTGTTGAGCTTCAATTTCTTTGTGAGGAAATTCAACAGACCGCTGTTCATCTCCTTATCATATACGAACCTTACAGGCTTCCCTTTACGCCTTTTTTTCAGCCCTTTCTGCATCTTTTCTACCAGCGATGTACTGATGTCATTGTCAAGGTCTAATTCAGCATCCTTGGTAACCTTGAAAATATGCGCTTCAAAATGGTCATACCCAAAATAGGAAAATATATAAGGAAGATTGACCCTGACGATATCTTCCAGAAGAATGATATGTGTTTCTTTTTTATCGGTTGGCAAAATGACGAAGCGGCCAAGTGTTTTGGACGGAATCTCGATCAACGCATATTGTTGCTTGTATGCAGAGTTTTTTTTCTGCATCACCACTCCAAGATAAATGCTCTTGTCCCTCAAATAAGGTAATTCAGGCAACCCCTCAATCATCAGTGGGATGATATTAGAACGAACTTCTTTTTCAAAAAAATCAACAACAAACCGTTTTTGGTCCCTGGTGAGTTGTTGATCGTTTTTGATAAACACTTTGTTTTTCTTCAATTCAACCTGAATATTGGACCAGATCCTGTCAAATTCACTTTGCTGTTTCAAAACAACATGAAGCAAATCAACCAGTATTTCAGCTACGGCATCCTCCATGTGGAGATTGAGCTTGGCTTTGGAAGAACCAAATTCTGCCATCCTTTTCAATGTAGCAACACGAACACGAAAAAATTCATCCATGTTGTTCGAAAAAATCCCAAGGAACCGAATCCTCTGATTGAGCGGGACAGTTGGGTCATTGGCCTCCTGTAAAACCCTTGCATTAAAACTCAGCCAACTGATATCCCGCTGTACAAAAGTCGACTTATTCACCATTTGATAGTATTTTTCGGTAATTATCCAGCTGAAAATTAAAACATTATCTTACAAGTTGTTTGATTTGATTTTTGTTTACAGTAACTTAATACTGCATGAAAACCTTGGAGAAATGCATAGCCATTTGTTTCGTAGTCATATTGGGGACGATTTCGGCCAAAGCAGAAGGCTGTGTTGGAACCAATGGCATTCATTTTTCATTTCTGGGAAAGGAATATTCCATCAAAACAAGGGAAATCCCGGAGGGATTTCCAAACAACCAAAACAATGCAAACCAGTTTTCTACCACGATACAATTACTGGATACATACTGGTCTGAAATCATCCCTGAACTGTCACTCATCAGAAATAAACTAAACTTATCAGATTGGCATTATTATCAATTGATCAGAAAGGTATCACAACAGCTTGTTCCCAAAGAGAAAGACTATTGGGGATACACTTATTGTAAATGGTTTTTTCTGGCCAGAAGTGGATTCAGGCCTCTGCTCTGCACCATTGACAATAAACTATTGCTGTACATCCAAAGCAATTCGTCCATTTACAATATTCCCATCAAAATCATAGATGAAAAGCAATATGTATGCATGAATTATCATGACTACAACCATGATATACCCATTGAAAAAATTACGCCTCAACCCATTCAATCATCATTGGTTGAAAATGGTGATGAATTCAACTACATGATTTCCAGCATGCCCGATTTACCTGAAGAAAGATATGTGAACAAAACCATTGAATTTACATACAAAGGTGAAACAGCAAAGCATCATATAAAGGTATTCCCAGAAATCAAGGATTATTTCATCAACTACCCAGTAACAGACTATAGGTTTCAATTCAATATTCCATTCAGCAAACTGACTTATACATCGCTTATCCCATCATTGCAATTAAAACTCAAGGATAAAACAAAGGAAGAAGGAGTAGAATACATCATGTTCCTTGTGAGGAATGCATTGGGATTTCAAACTGACTCGCTGATGTATGGAAGAGAAAAAAGATTTTCACCAGAAGAAACTTTGGCCTCAGAGTGGAGTGATTGTGAAGACCATGCGGGATTATTTTTTTCACTGGTCCGTGAAGTGTATAATCTACCCATGATCGTACTCAGCTATCCAGACCATATCAATGTGGCAGTAAACCTTGAAAAGTCCAAAGGAAAAACGATCATGCACAATGGCAGGATCTACACTGTTTGCGAACCAACACCACAAAAAAAAGTACTTTACCTGGGACAGATGGAGAAGAAATTAAGTAAACAACCTTATGAGATTGTCTATGAATATGCTCCAAGAAAACCTTGATTCATCCCTATCGAATCGCTTCTATTTCGCATATGCATTGATAGAATCAATCAACTGCTGAGACTGCTTTCCCATCCTTGTAAAATATTTTTCACCATTCTTGATAAATGAAAAAGAAATGCAAGAATCAGCGTTTGAAAAGTATACGACATCAACAACATCCCCTTTCCCATAGAAATACAATTTACCCAGGGAGGGACAGTTGTTATTGGAGGTTATGTGGGCACTGTTGACATCTTCAATGATTGGCTTCAATAGTTGAATATCCAAAACTTTTAAAACCCTGTAAAAACGAGGATTAGCTGGCTTTTTATAATAAATAATCACCGCACTGTCTGCAGCATTGATTTGATCCATCATTCCCTTGGGCACGATCGGCGTATATTGGCTGGAAGGAAGATCTTCTGATTTTTTTTCATTCCTGCTTTTACATGAGTGTAAAAAAGAGATGAGCAGTAAAAAATATAAAAAATGTTTCATGGTAAGTCAATAAAAAAGCCACTCCATAAAGAAGTGGCCTTGAAATTAATACTTTTTGATTAATATGCTTTGTTCTGAGGATCCCAATTGGTCCAGCCAGTGGTCCAGTCTGTAGTACCCATGGCACCACGGAAAGTTGTAGGAACGAAATAGGAATTCATTCCTGTGAAACTCACACCACTGAGTGCAGGTGATCCTGTTCTGGGAAGGAAGTTTGGAGCTGTGGAATAAAAGGGAGAAGTCAACATCGCAGCATCAGCATTTGCCAATGTGATGGTTCCTTCTGCTTCCGCCTTGGTCTTCATCTGTGCAGGGGTTACAATGGCCAAAGCAGCTGCATCATTCCTGTATATGGCTGCCGCATCATTCGAATGAAGCAGGTTGTTCCTAAATTCTGAAGTGTTATCAACAAAGTATGAACGTGCTGTACCTGCAGACTCTATAGAAAATCCACCCTTGGGCCATCCAATAAGGATAGAATTTCTCAATACGAATTGCGTAGCCCTTCTCCAGCGATTACCAAAATTGTGATTGGCAGCAGTACCAGTTGCATTGTTAGCACCAACAAAGGTAAAATTACTCAACTGAGGCCTTGTAAACGGAGTAGCTGCTGTACCAGTCGCATCGTTATCACACTCAATACCATTTGCTGCGTCACCACCATCTACAAAATCAGGCTTGCGACAAGCAATAGCGTACTGTATTTTACCAGTATATCCAAAATCGAAATCATAGTCGTCATCAGCAGTTGCAAAAGCAACCAGATTCTTACAGTTTACTGTACCACCAAAAAACTCATAGGCATCATCATTACCAAAAGATACCTGAACGTTTTCAATGATGGTACCAGAACCAACACCACCCATGGTGAGACCATTGATTTCAGAACCAGGTTCAGCTGCAATACCTGCATATTCAATGCGCACAAAACGAAGAATACCGCTTTCATCATTGGGGTCAGTACCACCAAACTTACGACCAACACCGCCTTCAACAGTTGGCGCTGGATCCTGAGGACGGTTGGTTGGTGCTTTACCCAAAAGGATAATACCACCCCAATCACCAGGCGTTCTTTGTCCGATTGCCTTACCACTGGTGAATACAATAGGATCTGTAGCCCGGCCGTCAGCAATCAACTTGGCTCCACGCTCAATGATCAAGGCACCTTTTTCTGTGATGTCACTTACAACAACGCTTCCTGGAGCGATAGTGAGGATATTGCCATCGGTAATGTATACATAACCTTTGAGGGTGTACTTGCCTTTTGGCAGGTAATAGCTTTTGTTCAAAATACCCTGAATGATACCACCATTGGTGGCAGGGTCTTGAGGATCTTTACCTACAGTTCCTCCCCCTGTAGTATTGTTGATAGTCTCTTCGAAATTAACCTTAATACAAGAACTGAATGCGAGCATTGCGATGGAGAAAAGTCCCAAAAGGATTTTTTTCATAAACTGTGTTTTGTCTGTTTGTTGCTAAAGATTTTTATTTATTTTTTTTGCTGATGTTGAAGTCATAAGTGAAGCCAACTGTAATGGTAGAACCCGGCTTATAGGCATTGAAAAGCCTGTCCACACCTTCTTTGTAAGCAGTAGCTTGATCGACGTTTTCATAGAAATAAAAAGCATTGTTGAGGATATCCGCGAAATTGATTTTCAATTCTCCCTGGCCAGCCAATACTTTTTTAGACAATTGCAAATCCAACTGGTTTCTTGGACGTTCAAATACGCTGGGGAACTCATCATTTCCCACAAGTGTCAATCTTTCACCAACCCTGTTGTAGAGCAAAGAAGCATTGAATGAAGAACCATTGTATTGAAGACCAGCATTGATCAGGTAAGGCGACTGACCTTGCAATGGCCTGTTGGCTTTTACTTCCTTGTTACCTGCACTCAGGTCTTTGAAAACAACCTCTGATTGTAGGTAAGTATAGTTACCAAAAAAGCTCAAATTCTTTAAGGATTGTGAAATAAAATCGAGCCCTTTCCTTACTTCAAGCTCAAAACCCAAAGTGGTTGCACTTACTGCATTTTGATAGAAATAACGGCGCGATTCACCAGTGCTTGAAGGGTCGAGCCTGAACTCAATTGGACTGGTAAAATCTTTGTAGAAAGCTCCGAGCGTTATCGCCTCACCAGCCTTGGGATACAATTCGTATCGCACATCATAATTGAGGATTGAACTTCTCAAAAGGCCCGTGTCACCTTTAACACCATAGTTCATCTCATAATCATAGAACGCGAATTCTGCAATCTCCCTGAACTCTGGACGGGCAACCGTTCTGCTTGCAGAAAGCCTTATATTCTGTTTGTCTCCTGCATTGATCAGCATGTTGACAGATGGGAGGAGATCCCACTTCTCCGTGAGCTTTGTATTTCTCAAACCAGTCTGGTCTTTTGATGTAAGCAACTGCTGAAAATTCTCAGCACGCAATCCCCAGATGAAACGAAAAGGTCCAACCTTGTTATCCATCATTCCATAGGCGGCATTCAGAATGGATACTCCAAAATACCTGTCCTGGTTGTTGGTAAACTCATCAAGAACATACCCGTTTTGACCCATGTTGTCATAGAAGAATGCAGATTCAACTGGTTTGTACGCATTGGCAGCTACAAAAGAGTTGAGATTGGTTGTAACATAACGGAAAATACGGCTTTTGAAATCACGAACCCTGGCAAGGCTTGAGCCACCAAACTTCAGTGTTTGTTTGTCCTTTCCTCCCCAATTCATCGGTACAATAAACTGGCCACCACCACCAAAACTATAATCACTCAAGTCACTGTAAAACCTTCTGGTATCATCCGGATCAATCTCAAACTTTTCATTGGTATTGATGGACCTGGCATACAAGGTAGTCCGAAGGTCTGGCTGCTTTTTCAAGTTGTAACCAGCATTACCATTCCATTTGAACTTGATGCCCTTGGCTGTGAGCTGGTGCTCTCCTTCAAGCTGAGCACTATAGAGTGAACGCTGGTTAAGGTAAGAGGAATAAAACTGTATATCATTCAACCTGCTGGTATTGTAGCCATTTCTGGTATAATAATTGTCTTCAAACAATTGATTGAAAAGGTTTTTCAATGAAACCTTGTGTTTCCCCTTAACCCATGTAATATTGGCCACTGCACCAAGATTGGTCTGGTAGCGGTTCTGGTTATCATTGTAGTTGAATATCGTTGTACCATTTGCCTCATAAAAAGAACGCTCCACATTGTAAACCAACATCGAATTCCTGTAATTCGCTGCAACCAGAACACCAAGGTTTGCACCATTTTTCAATGCATGGTTTTTTGCGTAAGTGATGTTGAATGTTTTGATGGGAGCTGCGTTTGCAGACACTTGCTGGTAAACATCCCCCCTGAAAAGCCTGGTCATTTCGATCTGCTTATCCAAACCTGCTGCATCCTTTCCGAGCCCCCTGTACAATTGCGCAGTGGCAGGAAAACTGTCAGGCAGCCTTCTGGTGCCATCATCAAAACCCAACCAATCATATTGGTTGCGCTGGTTGCTGATAAAGGGTTTGAAAGTTGATTGCGTATTGTATCCAAGGCCAAATCCTACCGTAAGTACATCTTTTGTAGGAATGTCTTTTGTATTCACCTGTACAAGTCCGCCTGAAAACTCACCGGTAAATTCAGGTGTAGCTGTTTTGTTGATAATAATATTGTCAATCAACGCAGCTGGAAACATATCAAATGAGAAGGCTTTTTTATCTGGTTCGCTGCTGGGCAAGAGAGCAGAATTAAGCATGGCTGAATTGTATCGATCAGACAATCCACGAACAATGACAAACTTGTTGTCTTGCACTGAAGCACCGCTCACACGCTTCAAGACCTCTCCAGTATTCTTATCTGGTGTTCTCCTGATAAAATCAGCTGCCAATCCACTGGACATGGCAGTATTGCTTCTTTGGAATGTCAACATGGCAATACTGCTCTCCTGGCGACGGGTAGATTTGATAACAATCGCATCTGCGTTTTTGGTCTGCGGCTCCAATACTACTACTATGGAGTTGTCTCCAGAAAGGGAAACTTCAATTTCGGAAACCGACTTTGAGGTGAACCCTACACTGGATACAGTAAAACTGTATTTTTTTCCTGTCTCGAGTGAAACGCTGAAATTTCCCTCTACGTCTGCGACAATCACCTTTTTTGTTTCTTCAACCAAAATAGAGGCACCAGCAATCGGCTCATTTTTTGTGTTGACAACCTTTCCAGTTATTTTTTGTACCTGTGCAAAAACAGATCCAGACAACAAAATGGTTAAGACCAATAAAACAGATATCCTTAATTGTGTCAGCTTCAGCATACTTAAAATTGATACGCAAAGGAACAATCCCGGCGTTAAGCAAGCGTTAGCCATATATTAACCAATTGTAACTGCTATGTTACCGGAATGTTAAGAGGGGAAATCTTGTTAAAAATTCTCACCTTTGTACCATCAAACCCATCGGATGAAAGGAATCATTTTAGCAGGGGGATCAGGAACAAGGCTCTACCCCATCACTTATGCCATCAGCAAGCAGATTATGCCAGTGTATGACAAGCCCATGATCTATTATCCCCTGTCAACCTTGATGCTGTCAGGAATAAAGGACATCCTGATCATATCCACCCCCCAGGATCTACCACAGTTCAGAAAATTGTTTGGTGATGGCAGTCATATTGGACTGAACATGAGCTATGCAGAACAACCCATCCCGAATGGCTTGGCACAGGCATTTGTGATTGGAGAGGAATTTATTGGCAACGACCCCTGTGCGCTGGTTTTAGGGGACAATATATTCTATGGTACCGGATTGGGGAAAACCCTGGAAAAAAATGCACGCCCAGATGGGGGAATCGTATATGCTTACCAGGTCAGCGACCCAGAACGTTATGGTGTGGTTGAATTTGACCAAAGCATGAAGGCCATTTCAATAGAGGAAAAGCCATCAAAACCCAAAAGCAGATTTGCTGTACCCGGACTTTATTTTTATGACAATGAAGTGGTGCATATTGCCAAAAATATCAAACCTTCACCCAGGGGTGAATATGAAATAACAGACATCAACCTTGAGTACCTCAACAGGGGCAAACTCAGTGTTTCCGTATTGGACAGGGGTACAGCCTGGCTGGATACCGGGACCTTTGATTCACTGATGCAGGCCTCACAATTCATCCAGGTAATCGAGCAGAGACAAGGTATCAAAGTAGCCTGTATTGAGGAAATAGCCTGGAGAAAAGGCTTCATCAATACTGATCAGCTGGTCAAACTTGCCCACCCCTTGCTCAAAAGTGGATATGGCACATACCTCATGGACTTGCTCAAATAACCCCAAATGAAAAAAATACTTGTTACTGGTGGATCTGGATACATTGGCTCCCATACCCTGGTTGACCTCATCGAAAATGGATTTGAAGTCATCTCAGCAGACAACAATTCCAGGTCGACAATTGGAATGCTGGATGGGGTTGAAAAAATAACGGGAATAAAGGTCAAAAACTACAAAGTTGACCTGTGCAATTATGATGAGACAAGGGCCATATTTGAAGAAAATAACACCATT
>JBJOOI010000013.1:0-10643 GCA_046051375.1 Bacteroidota bacterium
AATTTTGATGATGAATCAATGAGGATCTTCAACAAAAAAAACAATCAGGTGGTGGGGAATAAATGTTCAGGTGAGGAAAAAGTGGGATGGATGTTTTTTTCGGGTATTGGGTCAATTGGCCATTGATGGATTCCATTGAAAAATCAGCAGGTTTGATATTCAGGAATGTCAGGTGGGTTAGAAAAACCATGATACTGGTGATGGTCTTCTCTTCCTTGTTGTTTGCAGTGTTGTCATCGATGCGTTTCAATAGCCTCGATTCTTCTTGGTCGTACAATCCGTAAAATATGATGGTATTATTTTCTTTGATTGAATATTTTACGTCGAATAGTGTTGAACCCAGGACCAACTCCTTGTCTTTTTTCTCCCACCTTACTTCATCTTCATGAAGTATTATCATGTGCAGATTTTCGTTTTCGAGTTTTTCTAGCATCTCGTGTTTGATGCAGTATTGTTGTATCACCAACATACAAGAAACGATCATGGGTAATCCCGCCAAGGCCAATAAGAATACGCTGATATATTTTTTACCATATATCATTGATCAACCAAAATATCTCCTGTCATTTCTGCAGGAATGGGCAAGCCCATGAAATGAAGGATGGTAGGGGCAATATCGCCGAGTTTACCGGGCTTTACCACTCCTTTCCAATCTTTGTCAATGATAAAAAGCGGAACAGGGTTCAGTGTATGTGCAGTATTGGGGCTGCCGTCTTCATTTTTCATGAAGTCAGCATTGCCATGGTCTGCTGTTAAGAAAACGGTGTAGTCACTTTCAAGTGCCGCTTCCACTACTTGTTTCACACAGGCATCAACCGTTTCAACAGCTTTTATTGCTGCTTCCCAAACGCCGGTATGTCCAACCATGTCTGCGTTGGCATAGTTGAGGCAGATGAAGTCGGCGCTTTTCGCTTTTATTTCAGGTACAATTGTCTCTGTCAATTCATGCGCACTCATTTCAGGTTGAAGATCATAAGTGGCCACTTTGGGAGAGGCAGCCATGATTCTTCTTTCTCCTTCAAATGGCAGTTCCCTTCCACCACTGAAGAAGAAAGTGACATGCGGATATTTTTCTGTCTCGGCAATCCTGATCTGGGTCTTGCCATGGGATGCCAATACTTCCCCAAGGGTATGGGTAAGGTTATCATTCCTGAAGATGACATCCACATTGTTGAACGTGCTGTCATACTCAGTCATGGTGGTATACTCCAGTGTAAGTTTGTGCATGCCCAATTCAGGGAAGTCTTTTTGCGTCAAGACTTCTGTAATCTCCCGGCACCTGTCTGTCCTGAAGTTATAGCATATCACTGCATCATCAGCAGCAATGGTAGCAAGGGGGTTATTGTCTTCTCCGGTAATGATGATGGGTTTGATGAACTCATCTGTGGTGTTTTCAGCATAAGCAGTTTCGATGGCTGCTGTTGCGGAGGTTGCCTTGGTGCCCTGTCCATTGACCATGGCATCGTAGGCAAGTTTGACCCTTTCCCATCGCTTGTCACGGTCCATGGCATAATACCTTCCTATGACAGAAGCAATTTTACCTGCAGAATTTTTCAAATGCTCTTCAAGTGCAGCAACAAAACCAAGCCCACTCTTGGGATCCGTGTCTCTGCCATCAGTGAATGCATGGATGAAAACAGAAGATAATCCTTCTGCCTTGCAAAGGTCTGTGATAGCCCTCAGGTGTGACGTATGAGAGTGGACGCCACCATCACTGACAAGTCCTATCAGGTGCAGTTTTTTGTTGTTTTTCTTGGCATAATGTATGGCATTCAGCAAGGTTTGATTCTGTTGAAATTCACCTGTTCGAATGGCCACATTGATCCGTTGCAGTTCCTGGTAGACGATCCTTCCTGCTCCCAGGTTCAAATGCCCAACCTCGCTGTTTCCCATTTGCCCATCTGGCAATCCAACCGGCTCACCACAGGTGACCAATGTTGCATTCGGGTACTTCGAATACAGGGAGGATACAAATGGTACATGGGCATGCTTGATTACATCACTTTGATCAACAGCACCAAGGCCCCAGCCGTCCATGATCACGAGGATACATTTTTTATTTTCCATCCTGCAAAATTACTTCATTTCAATTTATCTTCATTCAGCATATCAAAGGGCATAAATGCCCAAAAGCATGATTAAGGAACCCCTTACGGGTAAGCCATTAAACGCATGAACATGAGCAAGAAAAAAGACAATGGATCATTTATGGTGTACAGCACCAATCCTGATTTTAAGATGGAGGAGGATGAGGTGCCGGTTCAAACCCTGCCACCACAACAACAGGTGTTGAGGATCACCCTGGAAACCAAACACCGTGCAGGGAAAACAGTTACCCTCGTCACCGGGTTTATTGGGACCGAAGAAGACATGGCAACCTTGGGAAAGCAGTTGAAAAACCAGTGTGGTACAGGAGGATCCGCCAAGGATGGAGAAATCATTTTACAGGGGGATCATAGGGAAAAGGTGAGGGGATGGCTGCAAAAAAACCAGTACAAGACCAAATAAAAAAGACAGGCCGGGGGCCTGTCTTGAAGAATATGTGCAGTTGAATACTACCAATCCTGCTTTGCTGTTCCAGCCTTGATGGCAGCAAGTGCTTTTGCTTCACCAAGTAGTGCTGTCAATTTGTTGCCCTTGCCATCATGTCCTTTGGCAATGTATCCACCCTTTGCAGTCTTGCTGACTACTGCATCCTGCATGGGAACATTTTTTTCCTTTGTTTTGACATTGTAGGCTGTGAGCACGTTTTCGTTTGCCATGTTGATTGTTTTAATTGTTAGTAAAGATAATTAAATATCGAGTTTTGCGTATTTGGCGTGTGATTCAATGAATTCCCTTCTTGGACCTACTTCATCTCCCATCAGCATGCTGAATACCCTGTCGGCTTCAGCAGCACTTTCAATGCTTACCCTTTTGAGCGTTCTGGAACCAGGATTCATGGTGGTATCCCAGAGCTGGCTTGCATTCATCTCACCTAGACCCTTGTATCGCTGAACGTTTACACTGTCTTCTTTTCCTGCACCAAGGCGCTCTACATAGGCCTTTCTTTGTTCCTCATTCCAGGCATAGAATTGCTCCTTTCCTTTTTTCACCAAATAAAGTGGAGGCTGAGCGATGTACACGTAGCCCTGTTCAACCATTTCCTTCATGTAGCGGAAAAGGAAGGTAAGGATGAGGGTTGCGATATGGCTACCATCCACATCGGCATCGGTCATGATGATGAGCTTGTGGTAACGGAGTTTGGAAAGATCAAGTGCTTTTGGATCTTCAGCAGTACCAATTTTTACGCCAAGGGCAGTGAACATGTTTCGGATCTCCTCATTGTCGTAGATCCTGTGTTCCATCGCCTTTTCAACGTTCAGGATCTTTCCCCTCAGTGGCAGAATGGCCTGAAAGTTCCTGTCGCGGCCTTGTTTGGCCGTTCCGCCTGCTGAGTCACCCTCGACGAGGAACAATTCACTTTTTGTTGGGTCACGCTCAGAGCAGTCGGATAGTTTTCCGGGAAGTCCGCCTCCGGACAAAACGGTTTTCCTTTGGACCAGCTCCCTGGCTTTTCTGGCGGCAGCCCTTGCCTGTGCCGCAAGAATGACTTTGCTGATGATATTTTTGGCATCCCTTGGATTTTCTTCCAGGTATGCTTCAAGCGTGCGAGAGACCGTTACATCAACGATACCAATCACTTCAGAGTTACCGAGTTTGGTTTTTGTCTGGCCTTCAAACTGTGGCTCAGGAACTTTTACCGAAATGATGGCAGAAAGACCTTCCCTGAAATCATCCCCTTCCACTTCCACTTTTGACTTTTCAAAAAGCCCCAGTTTCTTACCGTATTGCTGGAATACCCTGGTAATGGCTCTTCTGAAGCCCGCCACATGGGTACCTCCTTCAATGGTATTGATGTTGTTGACGTAAGAGAAAATATGTTCGTTGTAGGAGTCGTTGTAATTGATGGCCACCTCAACGGCTACATTGGAGTCTGCATCATGGCCCTCCATGTAGATAATGTTCGGGATGAGGGAGCTGCGCTTTCCGTTCCTGTCCAGCATCTCCACAAACTCAATGATACCGCCCTCGCTGTAAAAGACCTGCTGGTAATGATTGCCAGCCTCATCCAGTTCACGGAGGTCATTCAAGGTAATGCGGATGCGTTTGTTCAGGTAAGACAATTCACGAAGCCTTCCTTCCAGGATATCCTTGTTATAGACGCTTGCAGTAAAAATAGTGGTGTCGGGCCAGAAATGGACCTTGGTGCCCGTTGTTGTGCTGCTACCGATTTCTCTTACCGCATATTTGGGAACACCGCGCTCGTACTCTTGCTCAAATGTCTTTCCATCACGGTTCACCGTTACCTGCAATGTGGTGCTCAATGCATTCACGCAACTGACGCCCACACCATGCAAACCACCCGAAACCTTATAGGTATTCTTGTCAAATTTACCACCTGCATGCAGTACGGTCATGACCACTTCAAGGGCACTGCGTTGTTCTTTGTGGTGCATTCCTGTTGGAATACCCCTTCCATTGTCCTCTACAGAAATGGAATTGTCTTCATGAATATTGACGATGATGTTGTCGCAATGGCCTGCCAGTGCTTCATCAATGGAGTTGTCCACTACCTCATAGACAAGGTGGTGAAGGCCTTTTACGCCAATATCACCAATATACATGGCTGGTCTTTTCCTGACCGCCTCTAAACCTTCCAGCACCTGAATGCTGTCTGCGCCATAACTGTTGTTGGGTTGCTCTAAATTTTCATCAATTTCCGTGCTCATAGTTAACTTCTACCTCTGGTTTTGTATTTTGATTCCCCGGTCTACAAATCTACTGAAATTCAGGGGGCTCACCTCATTTTTAGCCGTAAAACAGCCTTTCTTTTTTAAGATGATTTCCACATATTCATTACCGTTTTTTGACATTCCTTTGGGCCCGGGGTCAGTTATTAGGCATATCTTTGCCTTCTGATGCCAGATAATCTCAACATACCCCTCAGGATGATGTCAGAATGGAACCATTTTGAGGGTCTTCCGGTATTGTTTTCAAGGGAAAAGAAGATCCCAGGCTCATGGCAGTATGCCCTCAGGCGGCATCAGCAAGGAAGTTCATTGGGGGTGGATGATCATGGAACGCTGGTCTACCATTACGATGAGGTGGAGGAGAACCGCTATCTTGAACTGCGGTTCTGTGTGAATGGCCAGACCTTTTGCAAAGAACCCAATGCCAGCTGTGAGGAATGCAAGTTGAACCGGAATGCACAATGTGTTGAGCAAACCGGTACAATGGACCTGCTTCAGTTCAGGTTTGAGCCCCTTCATCTCAGCAACCTTATCAAATCAGAAGGAACCAATCAGGAGGCCGACGCCATCCTTAATTTTCGGTTCAATCATACCTTCAGCAAACCCATTTCAATTTCCGGAAGAATCAGGCATACCCTTTCTTCTATCCTCAATCATCGCTACTCCGATGCGGTAGAAAATATTTTCATCAACGCCCAAACCCAAATACTTCTGCTGTATACCCTGGAGTCTATGCGTACCATCAGGGAAGATGAGGTGCCTGCCTGTAAATTTCTTGCCCACCAGGACGAGAGGGAGAAAATCATCAAAGCAAGGGAAATCCTGCTTGCCCATATCTGTGATCCCATCACCATAAAGGAGCTGAGCAGAAAAGCGGCCATCAATGAATGCTATCTCAAAAAAGGGTTCAAGGTGATGTTTGGTGCCACCATTTTTGATTTTTACCAGGATCAACGCATGGAACATGCCAGGTACCTGCTGTATGAGAAAGGCTATACAGTTTCTGAAGTCTCTGCCCAATTGGGATATTCCTCGATTTCGCATTTTTCTACCGCTTTCAAAAAACATACAGGGCTGAAGCCTTGTGAAATGTTGAACAAAACGACCTATTCCAAGCGATAGTTTTCAAGCTTCTGGCTCATTTCAACGCTAATGCATCCTTAGTCACTGAATTGTCATAATTCAATCTTCTTTTTTCATCTGACAATTTTATGATAAATCTCAGCGTTAATTAAATCAGTTTTGCACCTGATTTAAACGACATGAGGATTTTTGTTCAATTATTTTTCTTGTTAATGACCACTGCGGCCTTTGCACAGCGGGGAGATGATTCACTGCGGAGAAGCCTTGATGAAGTCGTTGTTACGGCAACAAGAACGCCAAGGTCAATGGGAAATGTTGCTATACCTGTATCCGTGATTTCTTCCAAAACCCTTTACCAGAGCGGTTCGCTTCGGTTGAACGATATCCTCGCAGAACAAACAGGTATCCAGGTGATTGATAATTTTGGGAAAGGCATACAGGTGCAGGGTCTTTCATCAGAATACACACTTATTCTCATCGATGGAGAACCATTGATTGGCAGAACGGCAGGAGTACTGGACCTTTCAAAGATCACTGTAAGGAATATCAGGAAAATTGAAATTGTCAAAGGCCCCTCTTCCAGTCTTTACGGATCTGAAGCCATGGGTGGGGTCATCAATATCATCACAGATCGCTCTGGTCAAAACAAGACAGACATCGGGTTGCGGTATGCCAGGTTCAATACGATAGATGGCAACCTCAATTTTTCAAGAAGGTTCAACAAAACAGATGTTGCTGCATCATTGAATTATAACCAATCCAAAGGATACAGCCTCAAGCCCAATGCTGTGCAAAAAACAGTGGAACCCTTCAGGAGATCAACCCAAACCCTGAGTATACAGCAGCAATTGAGTGAAAACTGGAAGACCGGTGCAACTTTCAGGGCCAATTCAAGCTATATCGACAATACCATCTTTGTACAGAATCTCGGCACAACCATTGCTTCAAAAGGATTTGAGAAAAATGAGGAGTACAATTTTACTCCATACTTACAGTTCAACAGAGCGCAGAAATTAAAATCAACATTGCGCGGATACCTGACAGGCTTCAATGCTTTACAGCAGTTGGCTGTAAAAAATGCAGCTGGAGGCTATGACGACAGGTTCAAGCAAGTGTTTGCAAGGGTTGAAAACCAGACAGACTTGCAAATCACAGAAAATGCTGCATTCACGGCTGGCGCTGGTATCGTGCGTGAAACAGTAAGCTCAAACCGCTATGATACGGCTTCAACCTTGAGGTCCAATACCATTGCCTATTTTTTTTCACAACATGAACAAAAAATTTCCAATAAGCTCACTTTAATTGGGGGAGTAAGGTTTGATGCCAACCAGGCCTACGCTTCTGTTTGGAGTCCTAAAATTGCATTCCAATACAAGCCTTCGGCGAAGTTGAAACTGAATGTTTCTTACGGCCGTGGTTTCAAGGCACCTGATTTCAGGCAGCTGTACCTCAACTTTACCAATCTTGCTGCTGGTGCCTATTCTGTGTTTGGGTCTGAAGTGGCTGTCAGTGAATTGAAAAGACTGACGGAAGCAAAATTGCTTGACCAGACCACACCACTTGCCGGGAGTTTGTCTGCACTGAAACCAGAGGTTTCAGGTGGATTGAACGCAGGCATTGTGTACACCTTCAATGCATCATTGCAAATCACTGCAAACGTTTACAGGAATGACCTGAAAAACATGATTGTTACCGATGTGATTGCTTTCAAGAAAAACGGTGGCCAGATCTACAGTTATTTCAACCTCAAGCGGGCACTCACCCAAGGCATTGAGTTGGGGGCCAATCAGAAAATTGGCAAATGGTTGCAGCTCAATGCAGGATACCAATATCTATACACTGCAGACAAAGACGTGCTGGAATCCATCAAAAAAGGAGAAGTCTTCCAGCGATCGTTGACCAATGGACAAGCTTTTCGGATGACCCTCTCAGACTACGGCGGATTGACCAACAGGTCCAGGCATACTGCAAACCTCAAGTTCAATGCAGAAAACGACAAGGGATATTTTTCTACTGTCCGATTCATTTATAGGAGCAGATGGGGAACTTCCGATCTTGATGGGAATGGTTTGATCAACCGATCAGATGAATATGCAAAAGGATACCTGCAGGTCAATGCAAGCATGGGGTTGCCATTGAGCTCTCATTGGAAAGTGATGGCTGGTGTTGACAATATTTTTAACTACAAAGACATTCTTTTTCTTCCTGGAAACCCGGGAAGGTCCGCCTATTTAGACATTCAATTCAATTTTTAATCGACCATAAACAAGAAGTATGAAAATTTCAAGGATCATCGGAAGTGCAATGTTAGCGCTAGTTGTTTTTCAAGCCTGTAAGAAGAATGAGGCTCCAGTTGTTGTCGCTACACTGACACAAAAAACAGTCTCAGGAATCCCTGCAGACACCATTGTAGGACTGGTCAATGGCCAACCAGTGGGTGCCGGAAAGTATACGTTTTTCAGTTTTGAAACAAACGCTGTAGTGCCTAGCACTGATTCCAATTCAGTGAAGTGGGATATAGCAGTAAGAGGAACAACCATCATCACCAATGGCGGAAACAGTGGCCCTGGTGTCGGCGGTGCTTTCGTATATGTAGGAACATTCGATGATTTGATGGCTGTGCCCAAAGATTCGGTTTTCAGGCAGGATAACGTACCAACTTCTTATGCAGTGCCCAATGCCAGCAACAGAGGATGGTATGTATACAGCCCGATTACTATGCTCATCACCCCCATTCCTGGAAGGGTATTGGTGTTCAAAACCGCCAAGGGTAAGTATGCCAAGGTTGAAATCCAGAACTATTACAAGGGTGGAGTAACGCCAGCAGCAACTGCCTCTGATAATGAAAAATTAAAGAACCAACGTTATTACACGTTCCGCTTTGCCTACCAGGCTGATGGAACCATGAATTTCAAGTAAAACCCTTAAACTTTTTTCTACCTTTGCCACCTTAGAAAAAAGTATGGGAAAGACTTATAAAGAATACGAACAGCTCAACCTCCCGGCATTTGAAAAGGAAATCCTGGCAAGCTGGGAGCAGGAAGATGCATTTGGAGGCAGCATCCGCAACAGGGAAGGAGCCAAACCCTTTGTTTTCTACGAAGGACCGCCCAGTGCCAATGGCATGCCGGGAATACACCATGTAATTTCCCGTACGCTGAAGGACCTTGTTTGCAGATACAAGACCATGAAGGGCTTTCAGGTGAAGAGAAAAGGTGGTTGGGATACACATGGTCTTCCTGTTGAGCTGGGTGTAGAAAAAGAATTGGGCATCACCAAAGAGGATATCGGTAAAACAATCAGTGTTGAAGCGTATAACCAAAAATGCCGTGAGGCTGTGTTGCGCTACAAGGACAAATGGGACGAGATTACAACCAAAATGGGCTACTGGGTTGATCTTCAACATCCCTATGTAACCTTCGAAAATGATTATATCGAATCCCTTTGGTGGTGTTTAAAAAGATTATACGACAAAGGCTATTTATACGAAAGTGTCAGCATTCAGCCTTATTCACCCGCAGCTGGAACAGGCCTGAGTTCCCATGAACTCAACCAGCCCGGAACTTACAAAGACGTTAAAGACACTTCCGCTGTTGCTCTCTTCAGGCTTGCAGAAAATGGCAACGACAATCATCCTTCATTTTCAGCATTGAAGGGAATGAACACAGGCGAGGGCCCGGTTTATTTTATGGCCTGGACAACCACGCCATGGACCCTTCCATCCAACCTAGGCCTTACCGTTGGGCCTTCCATTGAGTATTCTCTTGTATCGAGTTTCAATCCTTATACCGGAGCACCATTGACTGTAGTTTGTGCAACAGCCTTGCTTTCCAAGTACTTCAAGGAGGAAGCAGGGGAGTTGTCATTTGATGCATTCAAGGCAGGGGATAAGTTGATCCCATGGAAGGTATTGGGCACCATCAAAGGAAAAGCGCTTGAAGGACTTTACTATGAACAATTGATGCCCTCTGATGCCAACACGCTCGATGTTATTCAAGAGATCACCCCAGGTGCAGACCCCTTCAAGGTGGTGGTTGGTGATTTTGTGACTACTGAAGACGGAACGGGTATAGTGCATACTGCACCTGCTTTTGGCGCTGATGACTACAAAGTGGGAAAGAAATACGGGCTTGGCATCCTCACCCTTGTTGACCGTGAAGGAAAGTTTGTGGATGGTCTGGGAGAATTCAGCCACCGGTTCGTCAAGAATTACAAGAACGAAGAAAATTATATAGATGTCAACATTGATATCTGCGTACAACTCAAGAAAGATGGTAAGGCTTTCAAAGTAGAAAAATACGAGCACAATTATCCCCATTGCTGGAGAACAGACAAGCCAATCCTTTATTATCCATTGGATGCATGGTTCATCAAAACCACAGCCATCAAGGACCGGATGGTGGAACTCAACAAGACCATCCAGTGGAAACCCAAATCAACCGGCGAAGGCAGGTTCGGCAACTGGCTGGAAAACATGGTTGACTGGAACCTCAGCCGCAGCAGGTTCTGGGGAACACCATTGCCCATCTGGAGGACTGAAGATGGTGCTGAACAAATTTGCATCGGTTCTGTGGAAGAATTGAATACAGAAATCAGAAAAGCGGCTTCAGTACTGGGCGGAGATACAAACAAGCAATTTGTCGAAAATGGATTGGCAGACCTGCACAAGCCATTTGTCGATGATGTGATCCTGGTGAGTGCTTCCGGTAAGCCAATGAAAAGGGTGCCTGATTTGGTGGATGTTTGGTTTGACAGTGGCGCCATGCC
>JBJOOI010000014.1:0-10617 GCA_046051375.1 Bacteroidota bacterium
AGGTTCAAGCGAGTATTCAAAACAAAAAAAGCTATTGCCACGAAGTGGCATGGCTTTTGAACCTGAACTCCCCCAAAAAGGGATCATGAAATAATCCCTAACATCCCAAAGCGACAGCAATGAAAAATGATGAGGGGCAAAGCCCCGGCATTTGTTTTTTGCCCCCAAAAGGGCTCATGAAATAATCCCACTCTCTCCGCACAAAAAACAAATGCCCCCAATGGGGGCATTTAAGTTTTTCATATGGATTTTTAAGTTATTGTCCCTGACCAAGTGAAAAAGCTGGGATTCCGTCAAATGAGTAAAGATTTTCTGTTTTGATCACATCTATACCGGCGGCTTCAGCACCACTGAGCAAACCAATGATATGATCTTTTCTTATCGTATCTCCATTGGCAGATTTGAAACGACAGCGCCAATGATCAGTACAAAAAGTTTCTGGAAAACCTTCCGGCCATACCTTGATTCCTCTGTTGGTGATCATGCTCAATTTTACCTCGTCATTATTAAGCAGTTCAATTGTTTTTGCCAGCTCATCGGCATTGGTTCCATTCCAATGAACGAAGAGATCAACCCCTTGCAACGCTTTGCTTCGGGAAGGCTTTCTTTGGTATTTTGGTAAATTCAGTGTGATATTTTTTGAATAACTAACAGGCTTGAGCTGGCTTGGTTTTTGGTCAAGATTTTCAATGATGGCTTCAGCGAATTCCCAGGTACCTACTTTTTTACTGCTCACACCCTCCTTATAAATATCGTAAGTGTGAATACCATCTTCGATGGTCTTTAACCATGCATTCTGAACTTTCTCCGCCACATCGCTTTGACCAATATGGGTAAGCATTTGAATCGCGCCCTGAAGAAGTCCGGATGGATTGGCCATATTTTGCCCGGCACGTCTGGGTGCAGATCCATGGATGGCTTCAAACATCGCACATTCTTCGCCAATATTGGCAGAACCTGCAAGTCCAACAGAGCCTGCAATCTGTGCAGCCACATCACTCAACACATCACCATAGAGATTGGGCATGACAATCACATCAAAGGCTTCAGGTGTATCCGCCATTTTAGCAGCACCAATATCAATAATCCAATGTTCATTTTCAAGTTCTGGATATTCCCTTGCGATTTCATCAAATACCTGATGAAACAGTCCATCGGTCTGCTTCATGATATTATCTTTCGTGAAACAAGTCACTTTTTTTCTTCCATACTGTCTGGCATATTCAAAGGCATAGCGAACTATCTTTTCACATCCTGGTCGGCTGATCAACTTGAGGCATTGTATTACCTCATCTGTCTGCTGGTGCTCAATTCCGGCGTAAAGGTCTTCTTCATTTTCCCTAACGATAACAATATCCATTTGTGGATGCTTGGTATCAACAAATGGATGTAAACTAAAGCAAGGACGGATGTTGGCATACAATCCGAGAAATTTCCTTGTAGTAACATTCAAGCTCTTGTATCCCCCACCCTGAGGAGTAGTAATTGGAGCCTTAAGAAAAACTTTGTTCCTGCGAATAACGTCCCATGATTCTTTGGAAATGCCTGATGTGTTACCAGAAAGGTATACCTTCTCACCTACTTGAATTTCTTCCACTTCAATCTTTGCTCCTGCTGCTTTGATAACAGCCAACGTGGCATCCATGATTTCCGGTCCGATACCATCCCCTTTTGCAACTGTAATTTTTTTCATAATTATTGATTTATAGCAGCAAAATTGAGGAGACTAATTCATAATTTTTTATTTATAATTATTAATATAAGATAAACTATTTTTATGAATTCAGTTTATTGTAAAAATTCCCAGTGAATGAGTAGAACCATCTTTGGGTTGCAAATCAAATACAAAACAAAAGGAAGGTCTACTTTATCGGATCAATCTCAAAAACCAGGGCTGTTTTTGCTGGTATTGCTAATTGTTGAATGGAAAGAGACTGACCTGTAACAACATTCCTTGCCAATCGGGCATTACCTATGATTTCCTTGAACCTTGCAGGGTCAATTGAAACTGATTGTTCATTCCTGTTCAATACCACCATCACCTTTTCCTTGTCTGTATAACGAAAATAAACATAGACATCATTGAAGGGTGCAAAATGAAGGGTTTTCCCGTTGGTTATGGCTTTGCTGGATTTACGCCATTGTGCAATTGTTTTAAAATGCCCTTGCATCTCCAACTGATCCTGTGCTAACCCTGAACCTGCAAATGCATTGATTTTGTCATCAGCCCATCCCCCGGGCATGTCTGCCCTGATAAAACCATGGTCGTCTGGATGTGCGGAATTTTCCAATAACAATTCTGTTCCATAATAAACCTGAGGAATACCCCTTAGGGTCAATAAAGTGGTGATGGCCATTTTGGTCAATGATAAATCGTTGCCCAATTGGGTATATAGCCTGTCCATGTCATGGTTGTCTCCAAAAATCAACAATTTGGAAGGGTCTGAATAGGCAAAATCATTGGCCAGGGACTCATAAAGCAGGTTCAATCCCTTTCCCCATGTCTTGCGGTTTTTTTGGCGAAGGGCTTCCACCAAAGCAGATTGCAGTGGAAAATCCATGCTTGAGCCTAGACATCCAGAATATCCATCTGGATTCTTTTTTCCTTTTTGCCAATAAGAAGTGATCAGTGGGTTAAGGCTCCATTCCTCACCAACAAGGCTGAAATTGGGATACTCTTTCATGATCCTGCAAGCCCATGCATCGAGCAAAGGTTTTATGCTATATCCATAGGTATCCAGCCTTATGCCGCCCAGTTGTAATGTTTCTATCCACCAGATGTTGTTTTGTATCAGGTAGGTGGCCATAAATGGATTTTCTCCATTCAGGTCTGGCATGGTAGGAACAAACCATCCCTTGGTCATCAGTTCCCGGTCGTATTGAGACGCATTAGGGTCTTGATTAACCGTACGGACATGTGTGGTGATGCGCATGGAATCTGCATAATTGATCCAATTCCGGAAAGGCATATCCTTCATCCACCTGTGGCCAGAACCAATATGATTGAGTACTGCATCATAAACCAGTTTGATGCCTTTGGCTTTTGCTTTGTGTGCTAATTCCTTGTATTCATCAAGGGTTCCAAACCGAGGATCAACCTTGTAATGATCCGTAATGGCATAGCCATGATAGGAATAGGCTGGCATATTGTTCTCCATCAAAGGTTGAGGCCAGATAGCTGTATAGCCCATTGATTTTAAGTAGTCCAAGGAATTGATCATTCCCCTGATGTCACCGCCGTGCCTGGCTCCATTCGCTTTTCGATCAACCTTGTTTTCCAGCATCCCCTCAATGATATCATTGCCAGGATCTCCATTGACAAAACGGTCTGGGGTAATCAGGCATACAACATCCGAGCTATTGAATCCATTGAATGCATCAGGTGCCAGTGCTCGTTTGAGCAATGTATAGTCATACTTTTCAACAAGCCTGCCATTGTGTGTAAACCGAATGGGGAATGTACCTGGTTGGGTTTGGGATGAAATGACCAGGTCAATGAACAGATAGTTTCTGGAATCCCCTTTTGTTATTTTTTTGATGATGACACCTGGATAATTGATTGTGGGAGTTGTATTGGCTATGTCCATTCCATTGACCATCAACTGCAGGTTGTTGTCTTTCATGCCCACCCACCAGTTCATGGGCTCAAGGTGTTGAATCTGAGAAAAGGAAAATTGACTTGAAGCAATATGCAAAGCCATCAAAAGGAATAATTTTTTCATGGTATTGTTCTTGGATTGATAATCAAAAATTTGTTTTAGATGCTTATAATCATTCATTCAAACTAAGAAAAATGCCCCTCATTTGAGGGGCATTAAGTGGAAAATAGGTTAACCTTATAGCTTAACTATTTTATAAGTATAATAACCAGGATTGGTGAGATCTAGACTAACTCGATAGGTACCTGCAGACGGTATAACAAGGTTTGCACCATCTGCCTCCAATGAATTGTCTGCACCATTATCACCAAGGTTGATGGGCCAATCATTGTTAGCCCTGAACTTGAATTCTTCTCTTCCTGTTACAGTAACCTGACCTTCCCAAACATTGCTGTTGTTTAAGGTCATCGCTACATCACGCCCCCATCCGGTGAATCCACCAATCATTGTCCAGGTAGTTCTAAGAATAGTGAATTTGTTGGTTGTAGTATTGGCATTGATCCTGTAGAAACCAGTACCGGGGAACTTTAGGTTGCCTCCAGTGGGGCTGAGGTTTCCACCACCACCATCACCATAGGCAGTTCCAGCCCAATCCGGTTGATTGGTGAGTTTGAACTCAAAGGTCCCACCTGGTTTTACGAAAACATACCCTTCGTGAACACCATCTTTTTTGGGAGATGCCAGTTGTGGAGCCTGGCTGGGATTCCATCCCTGATAATCACCAGCAACATAAAGAAGACCATATTCTTGTACCAGGTTAATGGAAAACTTACCGCCCTGAAAATCCAATCTTATTTTATAGGTTCCTGTTTTATCAGGACCAGGAAAATTATCACTCAAGTTAAAGCCAAAATCACCACCCTTGTTCAAGCCAACTGCATTGTTGTCCCTGACAGAATATTTGTTGCTCCAATCACCATTGACTGGCAGACAAAGGTATTGCTGTCCGCCCTTGAGGTAGAAAGTACCTTCATAGGTAACAGAATCTAAACGGGTAAACTGTTGAGAAGGAACAGGAACAGGATTGTTCCAGCCTCCTGCAGTAGCACTGCCTACAAGGAAAAGCATCCTGGATGATGGAGGCATTACTTTTGGAGGTACAACGTAGGGCGTGACTTTCAACGCAACTGCATTGGATATCCTTCTTTCGTTATTGTTTCCCATAGAAGAAACAAGCCTTGCCTCGATATTGTATTGCCTGTTGTAAGCAAAGCCAAAACCAAGGGCAATATCATTGATTTCTTTTGCAGTAAAACTGACGGTTCTATTTCCAATCATTACCTTTTGTGCTGCTTGGGAAAAATTCCTTCCTGCTGAGTCAATTTCAACGATGTATTTTACTGTACCGGAATCAACTGAATAGTTTGGATTGGTCCAAGAAAATGAAATTGCAGTCTTTGAAGAGTCTGCCATGACTGCAGCAATGGTGCTGGTTGAAGCGCTAAGTACTGCATTACCGGCAGCATTGTAAATCTGCAGCGGTTCAATTTTTTCACATGAGGATGCCATAAAAGCAGCCATAAACATGTAAAATCCCAGGCGAATATATTTTTTCATACTGTTCAATTTAAGTTGTTTACAGGACTATTGTTTGGTTACGGTGAATCTGCCAGCTTGGAAATCTACCATTATTTTATAATTTCCTGGAGTGGCAGGTCCGGGAAATGCTGGATCAGAATCCTTTCTTTGAAAAGTACCGCCAGAAGCAGTGCCTTCTACCATGTGGTATTGGGTTCCCCAAACGCCGTTTTCCTGTATCAGCTTGTATCCCCCTGGCTTCAAGGCTACTACCAATTCATATTGGGTATCAGTAACCTTGGTGAATCTTTGGTTTGTTACAAAAGGTGCAGGCAATGGATTGTTCCAACCGGAAGCCACAGCATCACCAATGATCCAAAGGGTTCCCATCGTTGGGACAGGTACTTTGGGAGGAGGTGCAAATGGAGTCACGTTGAACCTCATCACATTTGAGGTAAGATTGGTAACAGCAGAGCCAAGTGAAGCAATAACCCTTACTTCAATTGATGCAGGAGTATTGAGCTTTAGCTGAAGATCACTCAGGATGATGTTGAATTCCTTTTGTGTATAGGCTATGGAAAGTTCCTTGCTGACAGAAATTGCTTTCTTGTTGGGGCCAGAAAAACTTGCTCCAGCAACGTCAATTTCCAGGGTGTAGGCAACGTCCTGACTGCTGACTCCAGAGGCGAAACCATATTCAGGGTTGGTCCAGTTGAACCTTACCGCAGGATTGTTTTCAGTAGCAAATGCGAGAGGGATGCTACCAGTGACTGAAGCAGCCAATACTGGCACCTTGCCTCCGAGGAATATTTCCCTTGATTCTTCCTTGTTGCAAGAAGCAAGGAAAACCAATGATGAAATCGCTATGATAAGAGGTTGAATGATTTTTTTCATAAACCTTGTTTTAAATTTTAAACAGATTAATAACCAGCGTTTTGTTTCAAATTCGGATTGGAAGATACATCAGCAGAAGGAAGTGGATAAACATTCCTGAATGCCGCAACACCAGATCCACCTCTTACACCACCTTTCCATGGCCAGAGGTAGCTTCCCTCGGTAAATTTGTTGAATCGGATCAGGTCAGTCCTTCTGTGGCCTTCCCAATACAATTCCCTTGCCCTCTCGTCCAAAACAAAATCAGCAGTAAGTGCCGCTGCACTGATGTTGCCTGAAGTATTGCCGTAGGCACGTTGCCTGAGCATGTTGATATAGGAAAGGGCATTGGTCTTGTCTGTGGCACTACCAACACGGGCAGCAGCTTCAGCATAGATCAGGTATTGCTCAGCCAACCTGAAAATAGGGAAATCAATGTCAACCCAGGTAAGGTTCGAACCTACTGTATTGTCTTTTTTCCTGTTCCTGAATTTTGTAATGGCATAACCATCCTTGAAATTGGTGAGGTCATTGATGTCCAAACTTTGTCCTTGGGTGAAGAATTGTGAACGCTTGTCTGCAGCACCGGTTACATCAGGAAACAGAGCAGGAACATTTTTGGTAGTACGAAGACCAAACCAGCCACCATCAACACCATAATCTGCAGCAACCATGTCTCCACCCACAGGAGCATGGGTAAGGAAAGTTGTTCCACCCCAGTTCTGTGTCTTCAAACCATCATAGTTGATGGTGAGGATGAACTCGCTGGTATTGGTATGGTTATCAGCCAACATCAGTTGTCTGTAGTTGCTGATCAAAGAATATCCGGCATCAATCACTTTCTTGGAGTAAACCAATGCATCAGCGTAACGCGGTGTAGAAGTATATACCGCTGCATTAAGATAGATCCTTGCAAGGAGCGCTTGTGCAGCAGCCTTGTCAGCACGGCCATACTCATTGGCTCTTGCAGCAGGAAGTTCATTTTCAATGGCCTTCAATTCAGTTTCCACGTAGTTGAAGACATCAGTCCTTGTTGCCTGCTTGGGAACGAAGGAACCCAACGCATCTTTTTCAGTGGCGAATGGAACAGCTCCAAAAAGGTCCATCAATACAGCATACTGATAAGCACGCAGGAAGCGGGCTTCTGAAGTATATTTCTTGATGATATCTGCATCAGCACCTGTGATACCGCGTGTAGCCAGATTTTCTGGTGAAGCCTGGCGGATAAAATCATTGCAAAGCGTAATCTGGTAAAAGCAACGATAATAAAGACCTGTCAGCATTGGATTGCTTGCAGACCAATTCATGTTGTGAAAATCCTGGATACCTGGATCTCCCCATGCTACAACTGCTTCGTCAGTGCTCAATTCCTGGGCTTTCCAATAAAGGCGCAGAAAATCTGCAGTTCCTTCATCAAGACCCTGGATATCACCATTCCCATTGGGACCCTGGTTACCTGTCGTGGCAAAACTTCCATAAAGTTTTGCAAATGCCTGTTTGTAACCGGCTGGTGTTTTGTATACCTGCTCTGAGGTAATATCATTCAGCGGAAGCAAATCCAGTTGCTTTGTGCAAGACACCATTGCTCCTGAAAAAAGCAAAACTGATGCGACAAGGTTAAAAATATTCTTTTTCATATACATCGATTTGTTCATTGTTCAATTAAAAATCAAGGTTAAGCCCGAGTACCCATGTCCTTGGTCTTGGATAGAAATTGTTGTCAATTCCTCCATTCATTTCAGGATCAAGTCCATTGTACTTTGTAATCACCAATACGTTCTGCACATTGGCGCTTACACGAAGATTGGCCTTTTTGTTGAATACCTGCCCCACATTGTATCCAACATTGACATTGTCTACCCTGAGGAATGATGCATTCTGAACATAGTAATCAGAGAGGAAATAGTTGGCACCGCTTCCGCTGAAGCCACTTCTCAACACTTCTCTTGAACCATTGTTTACATAACCAACAGGGTTCAGGATATTTCTGATGGTACCAGTGCTGGATGCCACATTGTTGTACATGTAGTTTCCTATGTTGGAGCGGGCCACAAGACCTGCATTCCATTTACCGGCAGTGACGTTGGTGCTCATACCAAAGAACATCCTTGGATCGATACCCTTGTGCTGATACAAGTCTCTTTCGTTGATCACACCATCACGGTTAAGATCCGCGAAAAGATTATCAATCGGCTTGCCATCAGTGTCATACACTTGCTTGTAGGTAAAGAAAGCCCCCCTGTTATACCCCACCGAGTGGATCATGATGGTGTTTCCTGTTCCACCAGAAATTCCGCCAAACCTTGCACCAGCATAATTGGGATCATCAGAGATGGTCAATTTGGTGATGGTATTCTGGTTGAATGTGGCATTGAAAGAAAGATCCCATACAAGGTCTTTGGATTTTATTGGCTGAAGATTCAAAGTGATTTCAACCCCTTTGTTTTCCATGCTTCCTACGTTAGCAACAATCTTGTTGGAGAAATTGGTGGCAGCAGGCTGATTGATTTCATTAAGCAGGTCTTTGGTCTCTTTTTTATACAATTCCACTGTACCACTCACTCTACCATTGAACAAGCCGAAATCTACAGCGATGTTGCTATTGGCAGTCTGTTCCCATTTCCTGTTGAAATAATATCCACCAGGGCGGAACATTTGATAAAAGGTATTACCAAACTGGTACTGTGCAGTAGCAGTACTCAGGTTATAATATGAGATGTAGTCATAAAACCCAATGCCGTCTTGCTGACCGGTAACACCATAACCAATCCTCAATTTCAGGTCAGTGATGGTCTTGGAGTTTCTCAGGAAAGACTCTTCATTCAATTTCCAGGCAGCCGCAGCTGATGGGAAAATACCAAAACGGTTGTCTGCATTGAATTTGGAAGATCCATCCTGCCTTAGCGATCCAGTAAGCAAAATCTTGTTGAGGATGTTCAGGTTTACCCTTGCAAGCATGGATGCCAACCGGTATTGTGGTTTATCCAAAGCGAAGTTGGGTGAAACAACAATGGTATTGTTAAAAGTCTTGTCTGAAAAATTATAATTGGTGGTGAGATAATCCTGAAACTCATAACCAGCAGTTGCATCGACTTTTGTTTTAATGGCATCGATGTCTTTGGTATAATTAAGATAGGCATTCAAATAAGTATTTTGTCTTTCTTGCCTGTATTCATTGTTTACACCACCATGGAATTTTCCTGAAGGATCTTTGAAACGCATATAACTGCCGGCCGCTGACTCTGGAACAATGATTTGACCTGTTCCGTCAGCAATGTCAGCACCAACATTTACAACTGCCCTGAGTTCAGGTAAAAAATGGAACTTGTAATCAACGACAAGATTGGCAATATGCCTCACCACATCGCTCTGGTCATCACGCTGCATCAAGATTCCCAGGGGGTTCTTGGGTGAAAGGGATTTCAGACCTGTTGTTGAGGCAGGATCAAGCCACTCCCAGAATCCACCATAAGCATTGTTACCAGAGTAAACTGGCTTGGTAGGATCAAAATTCACTGCAGCACCGATGGCACCTTCATTAGCGAATGTAGATTTACTCAGAGAAGTTTTGAGGTTGAAATCGATTTTGAGGTGATTCTTGAACAAACTAGGATTGAGATTAAGTCCTACGGTAGTCCTGTTGAGGTTACCGGTCTTCAGGATACCATCCTGGTTGAGGTTACCAAGGGAAAGCCTGTAGGGAAGATTCTTGAAAGACCCCCTGACACTTATATTGTTATCTGTAGAAAGTGCAGATTGATAAATCTGGTCCTGCCAGTCTGTTCCTTCCACACCATTTTGGATATGGACATCTTTGATTAGATTTCTGAATGTTGCATTGCCGAATTTATTGACAATATCTCTAACTTCTGAAGATGTCAGTACATCAACCTTGTCAACAATCTTGCCTACAGAGAGCAGGGAGCTGAAATTCACAGTAGGTTTTCCTTTTGCGCCTTTCTTGGTGGTGATCATGATGACACCATTGGATGCACGAGAACCATAAATGGCAGTTGCAGATGCATCCTTTAAGATGGTAAAATTTTCAATATCATTGGGGTTGATCAATGCCAGTGCATTGGCCTGGCCAGAAATTCCGCCATTGTCCAAAGGCATACCATCAATCACAATCAGTGGGTCATTGCTCGCATTGAGTGAAGCTCCACCACGAATACGAATCGTGCTTCCTGAACCGGGAGCACCACTGTTGGAAGTAATTTGGACACCCGCTACCTTACCGGTAATCAATTGTTCTGGTGAAGTAAGTGCACCTTTGACAAAATCTTTTGTACCGATGGTTGCAACGCTACCTGTCAGGTCTTTTTTTCTTGTGGTACCATAACCGATCACAACAACATCACTAAGGCTGGCAGATGTTGAAACAAGTCTCACATCAACGGTGCTTCCTGTAACGGAAACATCGAGAGTAGTGAAACCTGCATAGGAGATGGTCAATTGCGTTACTGAAGAGGGCAATTCAATTGAATACCTTCCTGAAGCATCGGTAACAACGGCCTTACCCGTACCTTTTGCTGCGACAGTAGCACCAACAAGCGGTGAACCATCA
>JBJOOI010000015.1:0-10594 GCA_046051375.1 Bacteroidota bacterium
ACCCTCTCATGAATTAATTATTCAACGATATCAGAAGAATTATAGCTTATAATTTACAGAAATATTTGTTATTCTAACCAATTGCACCATCAGATTCAGATTCATATCCTTATTTTCAATCACCATCTTTCAGGGAAAATATTTCCAGAGACCATTTTATTTTTCGACAAATCAAATGACACCTGGAAATAATTCAATCAATTGAGAACCGCCCCATCAATATCCCGGATTCTGCACAAATCCAGGATTCTTGTTTACATCAATCTCAGACTGAGGGATAGGCCAGAGATAGTTGTGGGGCTTGAATATCCTAGGGTTATCCATGATCTTGAAATTACCCACCACATTCAATAAAGAATTAAATGAAGCATAATCAGGCGATGAGTTCGCATCTAAAGTTGGCTTAGGAAGTGTGTAATAGATAGTCCTGTTCATTGCCTTCCCAAACAATATCCCATTCATGACTACATCAGCAATCTTCCACCGGCGTATATCAAACAAACGCAAACCTTCTCCAACCAATTCTACTTTTCTTTCCCTTCTGACGACTTCTCGCAATGCAGACTGACTTGTGCTTGTCACTGCAGGATAGAGACTGGTTTGACCAACAGCCACTCCGTATCCTCTGGCCCGCACCAAATTGAGGGCATTAAGAACCGAAGCATCAATTTGATTTAATTCGATTTTTGCTTCAGCATATGTAAGCAGCACTTCTGCATAACGAATAAACATAAAGGCCAATTCAGATTGTGTATTCAGAACCAGATCTGCAGGATCGAGATATTTCTTTAACAAAAAGCCTGAAAAGGAAGAAAAGGCATTGGTTACCTCCAAATTTGTAATCTTGGCAAAAGTTGGTGTATAACGTGTACAAGTGGTACTATCAGGATGATATGTCATATTGAATGTGATACCCCCTGTACCAAACCATGTATCCCCATCACCCAATATTGCCTGTCGCATGCGGGGATCCCTGTTTCTAAAAGGATCTGCAGTGGAATAAAGTGGTGACTTATCAATGGTCCGTCCATCAATACACTCATAACTGTCAACCATAGCTCTTGTCAGTACCACCCCAGAAAAACCACTGGAATTACGCGCCTGCATGTTTTGGGGAGTTGCACTTACCCTGACAGTCTGCTTGAAATCGAAGGCAAAAATGGATTCTCTTGAATTTTCTCCAGCGTATGTGAAAAGATTTCTATAACTAGGATAAAGTGAATGATAATTCAGGTCTATCAGCTGTTTTGATGCCGCCGCTGCAACATCCCATTTTTCATTATACAGTGCTATACGCGCTTTGTATGCCATTGCAGCAGTATTTGTCGCTCTGCCAACATCAATACCACTATAGGACAGGGGAAGTTGCGCGATGGCACTGTCAAGATCACGAAAAATAAAATTCAGGACTTCTGCTCGTGGTGTCCTGGGCAGGAAAGATTCATCAGGATTGATTGACTTATCGACAAGCGGAACGTCACCGTACAATGAAATCAAATTACCATAATAATAGGCACGAAGAAACCTGGCTTCGCCTTCTATCCTCCTGAACAAAGCTGCTGGAGTAGAAGCTTTTGCTTTCGACATATTCTCCAAAAGCATGTTGCATTTGCCGATTCCGGTATAAAACTGATTCCATATGGTTCGAACCATTGTAGTTGCAGGTGTGTGCTGACCCAAACCGATTGCCTGGGCATCTGTAGTAGGTCTTTGCCACATCACATCTGAAGTGCATTCCAATTGCATCAGATAGGGATATCCATCCTGAGCATATGATAAATTGCTGTATGCAGCATTGACTGCCAAAACCAATTGATCAGTGGTGGTATAATATGTTGCACTGTTGGGCTGGTCTTCAGGAAAACGATTCAGTTTGTTTTTGTTGCACCCTGCAAAAAGAACCACAAGAAACAACCCAGTTACAATATTGAACTTTTTCATCATGTAAATTTTTAGTGATTTATTTTAGACTAACCTTTACCCCTGCTACAAAAGAGGCCACCTGGGGATAATTGAAAGGATTACCCAACGGTGCTTCCGGATCATAGCCAGGAACCTTATCCCATGAGAATATATTCTGTCCGCTCAGATAAACCTTGAAAAGTGAGAAAGGTGTCTTTTTTAATATTGTCGCGGGGAAAGTATATCCTAAGACAGCTGTTTTTAACTTGACAAACGAGGCATCATCAACCCAGTAACTTGAGGTTTGGGTATTGTTTGTTTGTGAGATAAAAAATCTGGGATAGGTTGCCTTTGCATTTTCCTCTGGTGTCTTTGTCAGGCTCCAACGGTCGAGATGTATATCACGAACACTTCCCGCATTGAAGAAAGCCCATGCTGCATCCTGTATCTGAAGGCCATTCCACTTTCCTACACCCTGAAAAAACAGTGTCACATCAAATCCCTTATACTCAAAAAACAAATTTGCACTATAGGTATATCTTGGTATTCGGCTTCCGATGATAACCCTATCTAAATTATTTATTACGCCATCTTTATTTTGATCGACATACTGAATATCACCAGGTTTTACTGCTCCAAATTGTGTTGCACTTGCAGCCACATCCTCCGGCTTTTGAAAGAGTCCTTTCGCCTGAAACCCATATAAGGCTCCTATTTCATCTCCTTCCCTGGTAATCTGAAAACCTGAGATATAAGGCCCGGTACCTTTGAGATCCATTACTTTATTTCTCACATCGGAAAAGACACCTGTAATTCCAAATTTAAAGTCTTTGCCTATTCTGTCATTATAACCGATTTGCAGATCCCATCCTTTATTTTGAACACTACCAGCATTCTGAACACCTGCACCAAGACCAACAATCATCGGGATAGGAAGCGAAAGTAAAATATCATCGGTATTCTTTACATAGTAATCAAATTCAACATTCAATCTGTTACGGAAAAAAGATCCGTCGAAACCAAAATTCAACAGCTTGGTAGCCTCCCAGGTGATTTTACGGTTGGCAACGACAGTCTGTGCTGCTGAACTGACAATATTCCCGTTGAAAACACCCTGGCCTAACACCAAAGAAGATATATAAGGATAATCGCCTATATTCTGATTACCCAGAGATCCCCATGAAGCCCTTAGTTTTAGTAATGATAACCAATTAATCTTACTCAGGAATTTCTCCTTGGAAAGAACCCATCCTGCAGAAAGTGAAGGGAAAAATCCAAACCGTTTGAAGTCTGGTGCAAATCTTGATGAACCATCATAGCGGGCATTCAACTCAAAAAGATATCTGTCACTTGCCACTAGATTAACCCTGCCATAATAAGATTGTAATGCCCACGAAGTGGCATCACCAGTCATGTTTTGATTCAGAGAAGGAAAGGCATTTAGCTGAACCAGGTCGGGAAAAAGGGAAAGTTCCCTAGAGGCATTGAACGACTGGCTTCGATTGTCTGTTTGTTCTGCACCGGCAAGGACATTCAGATCCAACCAATTGAAGGATGTTGAATAATCAATCTGTGCCTTAAGATAATTGGTCAGCACATTATTATGGGAATTGGTCAGTGCTACTTTATTGGGATTGCTGAAAAGGAGCGCTTTCGTATCAAAATTGAAGTAATCAATTTTGAGTTGGTTATTGCTGCCGAAATTGCTAAAGAATCTGGGCGAATAATTTAGATTCACATTTAAGCCTTTTACTGGCTTATAGTTGGCCTGTAAATTAATCAATGCAGTATTTCCAGTTGTACTGTTCAAGCCTCCCGCAACAGAATAAGCCAATGGATTACCACCCTCCCAGCCTGGCCCCCAAGAACCATCGGAGAATTTTGCAGCATAAATAGGTGGTACCCTGTATACCTGGCGGAACAATTCACCGTACCCCACACTCGGCAAATTTGTGATCTCTCTTCTGAGGTTGATATCAAACTGAAAAGCCAGTTTCTCCGATGCCTTATAATCAGCATTGATACGCATGCTGTATCGCTTGAAGCCTGAATTGTTTACGATTCCGTTTTGATCCATATAATTCAGCGCTGCGAGAAGTCGGATTCGATCAGTTCCTCCATTGAGGGTTATGCTTTGTTGCTGCTGTAATCCTTTGGTGAATGTTGCCTTTTGCCAATCAGTGTTTGGAAATCGATCTGGATCCTTGGCATTATTTGCCATATAATTATTGATATAATCACTTGTGAATTTTGCTGCAGATCCTTCATTGGTCAAGGCCTCGTTGTACATTTTCATGAAACCCACCGCATCGAGATACTTAGGCTTATCAACAGGTTGCTGGAAACCGTAAAACGCATCATAATCCACCTTCATGCTACCTGTTTTACCTCTCTTAGAAGTAATCAGAATAACTCCGGCTGCAGCCCTTGAACCGTATATGGAAGCTGATGCAGCATCCTTGAGCACTGAAATTGTTTCAATATTATTGGGGTCGACATCACCTATTCCTGAAACTACACCATCAATGAGAATGAGGGGATCATTATTTCCGAGGGTACCTATACCCCTTATTCGAATTTGAGCTGCTTGTCCCGGAACTCCATTAAATTGAGAAACCGTAACACCAGGTAATGCTCCCTGAAGGGCAACTGTTGTGTTAAAAACAGGCCTTTTGGCAATTTCAGCGCCGCTGATAACAGAAACAGCTCCTGTAAGATTGACTTTCTTCTGCTTACTATAACCCACAACTACAACTTGTTCAAGAGACTCAGTTTGTGATTCAAGTATCACCGATATCGGTTCTGCACCAGCAGTTAGCTCCAATGACTTAAATCCTATCGCTGAGAATTGAAGTACCGACTTGCGATCAGCAGTAAGTGTAAATAAACCTTCTCCGTTCGTAAGGGAGGCTTTTTTCATTCCCTTTACGGTAACACTAACACTTTCAATGGGTTTCCCATCGGAGGAAACTACTTTTCCGGTGACTTTAATGGATTGGGCGGCCAATTCATTTGTCTGAAAATTTAAAAAAACCAAGAAAATACAACACAGATGAATGTAAAGCTTTCTCATGTGGCAGAAGTTGTTTTGCCAAACATAAGTAACATTTGTTCTCTTGAGAAAGAGGAGAATTTTGTGAAACCAAATTTTACTATCGTTATCGTAAACGTTTACGTTTACGATAGATAGATTATTTTTGAGAATTGAATTTAAATCAATGAAATTGGCATCATATCAGACAATTCATTTAAATTAACACTACAAATATTTCAAATAACTATCTTTCAACCGATAGAAATTTCACAATTATGGCCCGTGTAAAATGTCCAAAATGTACCAAGGTTGAACGCATTCTCAAAGCAGGAATAGTAAGAAACAAACAGCGATATTTCTGCAAAGATTGTAACTATCATTTCATTATTTCAAATCCCAAAAAAACGATTGGCAAATCACCCAATAAGGCAGATCTGCAAACTTCCATGCAGGATATCGCAGAGGCTGCTGGCGTATCAACCACAACAGTATCAAGGGCGTTAAACAACCGCCCTGACATAAACAATCAGACCAGCAAATTCATCAAAGAACTTGCCCTGGCCATGAATTATCAACCCAACATGCTTGCCCAAAGTCTGGTTACACGTTCCTCACATACATTGGGGGTCATCATACCGAGTTTGGAAACAACCATTTTCTCAACAATGCTGAGTGGCATTCAGGAAGTGGCAGCCCTGGCAGGATATCGTGTTAACATTTGTACTTCCAACGAAAAACATGAAACTGAAATAGCAAACATCCAGGCACTGATGAACAACATGATAGATGGGCTATTGATTTGCCACACCATTCAAACAAATTCATTTGAACACCTTAGAATCCATATCGGAAAACGAATTCCGATTGTCCAATTCTACCGGGTTGCAGACAATCTTCCAGTTTCACAGATTCTGGCAGATGATGAGTCTGGTGCAGAAGCAGTTACAGAATACCTAATCAAAAAAGGTTGCCGCAGAATAGCCATAGTACTGGGTTCTAAAGGACTTTCCATTTCACAGAAAAGATTCATGGGATATCAGAATGTACTCCAGAAACACAATATAAAAATTGATGAGAAATTGATTGCACATATCGATTTCACACTGGAAAAAGTAGTAAAAGCCGTTGACAACTGGCTAAAGTTAAAACCAGGCATTGATGCCATTATTTCCATTTCAGACAAAAGTGCAGTACAAATCATCCGCCACCTCAAGGAAAAAAAAGTACCTGTTCCTGGAAAAATTCGTGTATTTGGTTTTGGAAATGAATTTGTCGGGGAAATTGTAGACCCAGGGCTGAGTACTTTTGACACCAATACAAAACGTATTGGAGAAGAGGCCTCCAGCCTGATCATTGAGCAGATCATTACAGGCAAACAGAACCTGACAAAGAAAATCATACCAGGCAAAATGGTCTTAAGGAAGTCTGGTTGAAATATTCTATTATCGTTTGAAGTACCCACTTTAAACAACAGAAAATTACTTCAAAAAAAATGAAATAAACCCAAAATTATATAAAATGAAATCCAGCATTTTACCTGTTTTGATGATTGTGATGACATTTTCTACTTTCCATGTTATAGCATTAAACAGAATTGAACAATGGAATGTATTTGAAACATCTTTCATTTCAGACCGCGAATACAGCAATCCTTTCTTGGATGCAGAGGTTGATGTGTTGTTCAGCAGTGACAAGCATCAATGGGTGGTTCCCGCTTTTTGGGCAGGGGGAAAGAAATGGATGGTTCGATTTGCACCACCTGTGCAGGGTGAATACAAATACCGGGTTGTATGTACAGATAAATTAAATGCAGGACTGAATGGAAGCGAAAAATCCATGAGGGTTGTGGAATACAAGGGTGATAACCCATTGCTTAAACATGGATTCATACAAGTTGCAGAAGATAAAAAGCATTTTGAACATGCGGATGGCACCCCTTTTTTCTGGTTGGCAGATACATGGTGGAAGAATCTCAGTAAAAGGATAACATGGAAAGGTTTTCAGGAATTGACTGCTGACAGAAAGATGAAAGGATTCAATGCGGTTCAGATTGTTTGTGGGCCCTACCCGGATGAAAAAATGATGGAGCCTGATTGGGAGAACGAAGGCGGTAAACCATACGAGAACATTGATTTCAGCCGGGTCAATCCAAGATATTTTGAATTTGCCGATCGACGGATAAAACACCTTGTTGATGCTGGAATTGTACCGGTGATTGTTGGGGGTTGGGGAAGACCGCAGGGTGGTGGAAAGAGTACCCTCGAACAAGTGGGCCTTGAGGGCTTCAAGCGGCATTGGAGAAACCTCATTGCCAGATATGGGGCCTATCCTACGGTTTGGATTGTAGGAGGTGAAGCCAAAGACCAATATGGTCCCTGGTCAGCATTGGCAAAGTATTTGAAACAAACGGATCCTTATCACCACATATTAACATATCACGCTCCTGCACACCCACGCCAGGCAATCAAAGACAATTCAGTATTTGACTTCGATATGGTGGGGATTGGGCATGATGGCCTAAAGACAGCGATGCAATCCCTTGAGCTCTTGAAATCTTGTCAATCGCAAGCTCAGCTTAAACCGGTACTCTGCGGCGAGGCATGCTATGAAGGCCACATGCAAACCAATTTTCAGGACATGCAGCGGTACCTTTTCTGGAGCTTCATGCTTAGTGGGGCCGCTGGTCATACCTATGGTGCTGCAGGAATTTGGCAAGCCAGCGTAGAAGGGGATCCGGGAATCAAGCCTATTTATGACTGGACAACCTGGAAAGAAGGAATGAACTACCCAGGTGCCACTCAACTTGGTATTGGGAAAAAGTTTTTGGAGAATTATGATTGGTCTAAGTTGGAGCAGCATCCTGAGTGGGTTGAAAAAGATTGCTTTGCGGCAGGAATTCCAGGTATGCTTCGTATCATCTACCAGCCAAAACGAAAAATCTATGATTGGAGAGGCACAATAGTGAAGCATCTTGAACCCGGTATATCCTACTCCGCTTTCTACTTTGATCCAGCCACGGGTAGAAAATTTGATCAAGGCATCATCCAAGCTGTAAATGGGGAATTCCAATCAAAGGGACTTCCGTCTCCACAAGATTGGGTAATGGTTTTAGAACGAGCAGACGGTAAACAATAGTCAATGCGGCTTTTCAAATTCTATTATTTAAGTTTTATCATTTCGCTTCCTGCCAACAGAAACGCACCAGTACCAAAATTTTGCCAACTTTCAGCATTTGCTGGCATTGGATTGGCTCCAATATTTTGAACCCATCCAATTTTTCCATTCTCTTTCTGACATCCTATTATTCCTTTCCAAGCTTTCAAAACCACTGGTTTGAAAATTGATTTATCCAACAAATTGTTGTTAATACCCCATGCCAATGCAAATGTGTAAAATCCACTTCCACTAACCTCGCCATGGTCGTAAGATTCGGGGCAAAGCAAACTTGTACGCCATAGTCCATCTTCAGGTTGCAGTTCTTTGATTTTCAAAGCCATTTCCGTAAAAAGATTTTCATAGAAAACCCTATTGGGATATTGCTTGGGCATATCTGCTAAAATCAATGCCAATCCAGCCAAAACCCAGCCGTTCCCTCTGCTCCAAAATACCTTTCTACCATTTGGTTCTTTTATATCAGCAACATTCCCCTTCCATAAAAATCTCATATCTCTGGAAAACAAATGTTCTTCTTTATCGTAGAGCAATTCATACGATTGCATATAGTATTTGTCCATTTCATTCAACAAAGATTCATTCTTTGAGAGTTTCGAATACGCTGTAATTACTGGAGGTGCCATAAAAAGAGCATCACACCACCACCATAGGATGCTTTTTTCATCTGGCTCATTCACTTCTAGTTTTTTGCCACTAATTCCACTCTTCCAAGGGTGAGCATTATACAAATGTTCATTGATGATTTCCTCAGCAGGCTGTAGGTTGACCTCCTGAATTCCAAGTCTTTTCAAATAAAGATAACTGTAGCAAATATTCATATCATCGGCATGGTAGAAACGTTCCCATGGCTTCCATTCATTTCTCACTGCCATCTGCTTTAATGCTTTTATAAAGGCAGTATCCTTGGTGGCTTCATGTGCTTTGGAAACTCCCAAATAATAAGCCCCATTTGTCCAATCTGTTGGTGCTTTTGCATAAATGGGATTGGCTTCCTGCCAGGCCATTGCTCGAAGCATCGATTGTCTGATAGAAGCCGCTTCAGGAGTAAATTTATGTTGAGACACTTTACATCCTTGATTTAAAACCAAGAGAAATAAAACAAACCACCCGCTGTATTTCTTCTTCATTTGATCATCTTTATATGGATTAGTAAATGGTATAATTTTATACTGAATGAAGTTACCATTTGAATAAAGTATATGAATCAGCGTTACCTTTTGAATTTCATATTCATTCGAAATCAGGAATAGATCAGAAATTTTTGGCCTTGATGAAAGGATCATCTGCACAAAGCTTTTCACTGTTGTACTTTGATGAAGTTGATTCACATTGTTTACGCAACCTGGCAAGAATAGTTGCATACTTTTTATCAGAGGCAAGATTGTTTTTCTCCAGTGGGTCATTCTTCAGGTCATACAATTCTTCAGGAGCATTGATCAATCGGTAACGAAAATATTTCCACCTTTCGGTCCTAATCCCTTCACTGGACGGAATATCAGGATTGTCCCATAAATGCTCAACCAAGATGGCATTCCTGTTCAAATGGGCATTGTCATTTCCCATTAACGGTGCGAGACTTTTACCCTGATAGTTTTGGGGAGCTGTAACTCCTGCCATGTCCATCATTGTCTTTGTGATATCAATGTTCAGCACCATTTCCTCTACTGCAGATGATTTTGTTACCCTCGGATCATAAATGATCAGTGGTATTCTGATGGACATGTCATACATCAGCCACTTGTCTGCCAGTTGGCGATCACCCAAAAAATAACCATTGTCGCCCATCAGAATGATGATGGTATTGTCATCAATTCCTTTTGTTTTAAGTTGTTGTCTTATCATACCAATTTCATTGTCAATTTCAGTAATCATGCGATAATAGCCCTTGACCATCTGCTGGTATTTTTCTGGAGCATCAAACCTCCATTTCCATCTCACCCGATTAAACCCTTCCCTGACTTCTTTTGGAAGACGATTGAAATATTCATCTTCTCCCAGCAATGGTTCAGGAATTTTTATGTTTTTATAAAGATCAGCGGATTTATCCTGCCAAAAATATTGATCCGTTGAGTTATCATGCCCATGTGGAGCGCTAAATGACAGAGAGAGGCAAAAAGGTTTGTCGGAAGGGGCATTCTTGATGAATTCCTGCGCCTGATGACCTGTAAACCGGGTAAGATGAACGGTATCTTTTACGATTTTTTTATAAAAATATCCCCGACGATCTGGACTCCCTCCCCTATCATAGAAGTCGCTTTTATCAAAATATTGATTAGCAGAATCAATGATAACACCCAGCTTTCCATAAAAACCTACATGATACCCACTCTCCTTTAATAGTTTGGGATAAATGATATCTGTGTAAGGCTGCTTTAGTCTGGGTTTTTGAAATGTATATCCGTGGGTGCGTTCATATAAACCAGTTAAAATGGAAGCCCTGCTGGCAGCACAAATGGGCGTGGTTGAAAAAGCATTTTTAAAATA
>JBJOOI010000016.1:0-10553 GCA_046051375.1 Bacteroidota bacterium
CTCAAGGATATTTTTTATTCCCTGCCCTTTTACCGTGGACTGCTCTACAACCCTGATACAAAAGCCTATTTGCTGGGCCTGAGGATCAACAGTGTAATTCTTGGATCCAAGGCAAGAGAAACCACCATTGGCGAAATTGAAAAAGAGGCCATGGCTTTTGCGGAAGCTACAAAGCTTGATCTTCACCTGAGTGGTCTGCCCCTGATCAGGACCAATGTTGCATTGCGGATTGCAAAAGAGATGCAATGGTTCCTGCTGGGTTCTGTCCTTCTCTCTGCCTTGATCTTGTTCATTTTCTTCAGGTCTTTCAGCACCACCCTGCTCTCCCTTACAGTCGTGCTCATAGGCGTTGTTTACAGTCTTGGCACCATCCACATGCTGGGCTTCAGGATCACCTTGCTCAATGCTTTGATTCCACCACTGGTGGTTGTGATTGGCATTCCCAATTGTATCTATTTCCTGAACAAGTACCATACCGCCTTCATGAAAACGGGCGACAAGAAAAAAGCGATTGTGGAGATGATTGGAAAGATGGGCGTTGTCACGCTTTTCTGCAACATCAGCGCTGCACTTGGATTCGCCGTCTTTGCGCTCACCAAAAGCATTATCCTGAAAGAATTTGGAATTGTTGCCGGTATCAACATCATGGCACTGTTTTTCATTTCCTTGATCCTGATTCCCATATCGCTCTACTACATGGCGGAACCCAGGAAAAAGCATACCCGCTATCTGGAAAACAAATGGCTGCTAACCCTCTTGACAACCATCGAACAGTGGGTGTTCTCCAACAAAAGAACAGTCTATCTTGCTACGGGCGTCGCATTGATTTTTTCCATCATTGGGATTTCAAAACTGAAAACACAGTCATTCATTGTTGATGACCTTCCCAAGAAAGACAAGATATATACAGACCTGCGTTTCTTTGAATCCAATTTCAGGGGCATCATGCCTTTGGAAATCCTTGTGGATACCAAAAAGAAGAATGGCATTGCAGGCTCCAGGGCCCTCTCGGTCTATGACAAGGTTTCTTCCTTCAGTGCCTACATTGCTTCCTACCCTGAAATGGCCCGTCCACTTTCACTTTCAGAAGGATTAAAATTTGCAAGGCAAGGATTCTATGATGGAGATAGCAACAATTATTCGATGCCCAATGCATTTGATGGGGCATTCATGGCGGACTACCTGAAGCCCAGCAAAGGAAATCCCCAGGCAAAAGGTTCATTGGAAAAACTGATGTCCTCCTTCATTGACAGCAACAAACAGGTCACCCGCATCAGTGTAAACATGGCCGATGTTGGCAGCATGCGCATGCCAATCCTGATTGACAGCCTGGAAGCACATGTTCCGGACTATTTTGACACCAGCAAAGTTTCAGTTCAATTGACGGGATCCAGCATAACATTTCTTGAAGGCAGCCGGTTCATCATCAAGGGCTTGAAAGAAAGCATTTTCTGGGCTTTTCTTTTTATCTCGCTTTGCATGCTTTACCTGTTCAGGTCATTCAGGATCCTGATTTGCTCGCTGATACCCAACCTGATTCCTTTGGTGATGACAGCCGGGCTGATGGGATGGATGGGCATTGCCATCAAACCCTCTACTGTATTGGTTTTCAGCGTTGCACTGGGCATTGCAATAGACATCACCATACGTTTCCTGGTGAATTACAAACAGGAGCTGCCCCATTTCAATGGGAAGGTGCATGAGACTGTTGTGCAAACCATCAGGGAGACGGGCATCAGCATTGTTTATACCTCGCTTGTATTGATTGCAGGATTCATCATTTTCGTGTTCAGTGGATTCGGCAGCACACAGGCGTTGGGATGGCTCACCTCATTTACATTGCTGGTGGCTACCCTGACCAACCTTATTCTTCTGCCTGTTCTGCTCTTGATGGCAGCAAAGAAAAAAAGTTGAACCCCTTACAACTGAATAAAGATTACTTTAAGATTTCAGCCAGCTTTGTCATGAGTTCTTCTCCCCTTAGCCCTTTTGCGATGATCTTTCCCTGAGGATCAAGCAATACATTGAATGGGATTCCTTCAATCTGGTACAAGGGAACTACTGAACTCTGCCAATACTTTAAGTCACTGATATGTGTCCATGTCAGTCCATCTGCTTTGATGGCTTCTACCCAGGCATCCTTTTCCTTGTCCAACGAAACGCCCAATACAGTAAAATTCTTGTCCTTGAATTGTTGGTAAGCTGCTACTACATTGGGGTTTTCAATGCGACATGGCTTGCACCAGCTGGCCCAAAAATCTACCAGTACATATTTACCACGAAATGATGCCAAGGAAATGGATTTACCATTTACATCAGGCATTTCAAACAATGGTGCTTCTTTGCCAACAAGATCCTCTGTTTGCTTGGGCTCCGATTGATTGTTGAAGTCGCCAGCCAATTTTGCTATTTTCTTGGATTGGGGAAAGCGTTTTGCAATAGCATTGAGCGCTGGCTTTACCTGATCAGGTGATACCAGATTTCTTGACATACCCAAAGCATAAATGGCTACAGCCGGGGTTTCTGTCGTATCAGCATATTTCAGCAGAAAAGAACCTGCCTTTGTAATTTGGTCACGGAAACCAGTTTCAAGCACTACCTTACTGCTGTCCATCACATCACCTTTCGCTACAATAGCGTTGCGGATTGAATCAAGATCCTTCAGCCTTGCATTGAATCCTGCGAGGAGCACCCTGAAAGAATTGCTGCCATCAGAATTGCTTGAAAACAGGTCAGGGCTTTTAAGGTCTGCTGTAATATTGATGGATGACTTGTCAGGAATCACCAGAAAATACGCCTGGCTTTTTTCAAACCTTACCCTGTACAATGCCTCTGGATCAACGGCTCCACCCTTCAGGGCAAAAACAGCTTTACCCATTTCAGCTACTGCAGTATCCATGGTGATGGGCTCGCCTTCCAGCTCGATCAGGTCCAGGTATACAGACTGCTTTTCCGTATTGCCTTGAACAGTGAAGTTGAAGCTGACATTTTTTTCCGTCTGCTTGCAGGATGCAGCCGCAAGGAAAACCAGCAATGTGCTTGCCCTCAAGAATTTTTTCATGCTATTGTTTTTTATTTAAATGTGCAGTGAGAAGATCTGTAGTTGTTTTGGGATCTGCTTTCCCCTTTGATATTTTTTTTACTTCGCCTACAAACAAACCGATCAATCCTTTTTTACCTTTTCTATATTCTTCTACCTTATCCGGCATGGCTTCCAATACCTGCTGCACCCAAGCGCCTATTTCATCATCTCCCGCATCCTGAAGCAAATTCATGGCAGCTGCCAAAGCCAAAGGATTGGCATTGCTGTCTTCGAGCATGATGGGCAAAAGTTTTTGTGCGGCAACGGAGAATCCAAGTTTTCCAGCTGCAACCAGGTCCAGCAGATGATGCCAGTTTCCTACAGAGATGGCAACATCATTCCAGGAACCTTCAACAAGATTGAGATGAGCCCGCAGTGGCCCTATCAGGAAGTTGGCCAGATTTTTTTTATGGGGAGTTGAAGATGCAATTTTTTCAAAAAAATCACTCAGTTCCTTTTCTTCTGTCAATTGTTCTGCATCATACTGAGAGAGGCCATACTCCTCAACATATTGACCTGCCCTTTGATCAGGAAGAGAAGGAAGAGCATTCCTAATGCTGTCAATAAATGCATCAGTGAATTCAAATGGGGCAAGGTCTGGCTCAGGAAAGTAGCGGTAATCATCTGCATCCTCTTTGGTTCTGATGGAGAAAGTAATACCCCTGTCTGCATCATAGCTCCGGGTTTCCTGCACAATGGTCTCCCCTTTTTCGCACATGGCAGACAAACGGTTGATCTCGATGTCAATCGCATGTCGAAGATGCCTGATGGAGTTGAGGTTTTTCACTTCCACCCGGGTTCCCAAAACCTTACTACCCCTTGGTCTGACTGAAATATTGGCGTCACAACGCAGGCTTCCCTCTTCCATGTTTCCATCACAAATCCCTATCCACCTTACCAGCTTTCTGATCTGTGTCAAGTAAGCAGAAGCCTCTTCAGCGCTGTGCAATACCGGATCTGTGACAATTTCAATGAGGGGAACACCGGCCCGGTTGTAATCCAGCAATGTGAGGCCATCATGCTGGTCGTGAATGCTTTTACCGGCATCTTCCTCCATGTGTATACGCGTGAGCTGAATATCACGCTGACCTGTTGAAGTGTTGATGCGCACAAACCCACCACTGCAGATAGGCGTGGTATGCTGTGAGATCTGATAGCCTTTGGGCAGGTCAGGATAAAAATAATTTTTCCTTGCGAAATAATTGTTTTTCTCAATGGTGCAATGACAGACAAGACCCATGCCGATGGCATGCACAATGGCGGTCTTGTTCATCCTGGGCAGTGTGCCAGGATGTCCAAGTGTAATGGGGCTGACATGGGTATTGGGACCTGCACCAAAAGCAGCAGCATCGCCGGCAAACAACTTGGTTTTTGTTTGCAATTGTGCATGCACTTCAAGCCCAATTACTGCTTCATATCTTGTTGTCAGGTCTTCCGACATTGCCTTTGTTGATTTCGAATGAAAAAAAGATAAAGGAGTATAACATCAAACCAATGCATTTTTGATGGCAGCAATCGCAGCCTCTAATCCAGTCACCTCCTGCCCTCCTGCTGAAGCAAGGGATTTTTGTCCTCCCCCCCCACCTTTGATATGGCCAGCAACATGGGTTTTGATCAGTGACACTGCATCCAGCCCTTTTTCAGTAACAAGGGTATCTGAAATCCCAACGGCTACAGCAGGTTTACCGGAAATATTGGCTGCGAGTATCACAAGGGTATAGGAGTAGGTACTCCTTAAATCATTGCACAATTTTTTTAGGGAATCAGAAGAAGAGGCCTCTGTGATGACGCCAATAAAATTGATACCGTTGACTACTTCTGCTTTCTTCACAAGGTCTGTCTTCAAATATCCCAGCAACCTATTCTCTGTCTGATCCAACTGTTTTTTGATTGCAGACAATTCCTCCAGGTGTTGCTCGACAGAACGTACCAACTCTCTGGGATTCTTCAGCAATGTGCTGACTTGTTTGAGCAGGTGCTGCTCTTCCAGGTGCTTCTTGTCTGCTGCATCACCACAAACAGCTTCAATCCGGCGAACGCCAGCAGCCACACCTGATTCTGATACAATCATGCAGTGCCCCAATGCTCCTGTTTGAGAGACATGGGTACCTCCACAGAGTTCAATTGAGTATGCAGGATCAATGGTCACCACCCTGACCTTATCGCCATATTTTTCTCCGAAAAGGGCCATAGCACCCAATTTCATGGCTTCTTCCTTGTCCATTTCCCTGATGATGACCGGAATATTTTCACGGATTTTTGCATTGACCATCGCGGTAACTGCAGCCAATTCCTCGTCCGTCATTTTGGCAAAATGCGAAAAGTCAAAACGCATTCCATCACTGGATACAAGAGATCCTTTTTGTGCAACGTGCGTCCCCAATACACTGCGCAATGCGGCATGCAAAAGATGGGTAAGGGTATGGTGGTTGGTGATTTCCTTTCTCCTGCCGGGATTGACTGCTGCAAAAACAGCAGGAACAATTGTTTCAGGCAATACCGACACAGTATGTACGATCAGGTCATTTTCTTTTTTGGTATTGAGTACCTCAATTACATGATCTCCCATGGTAATCTTTCCTGTATCCCCGACCTGTCCACCACTCTCTGCATAGAAAGGGGTCTGCTCCAACACTACCTGAAAATTGGTTTGCCCTTTTGCGGTTACTTTCCTGTAACGGAGGAGTTTGGTACTGCAGGATAATTCATCATAGCCGACAAATGCTTTTCCCGTGATGGCCGATTGGGAAACATCAACCCAATCCTCCACATCTGATGCTGTTGCAGCGCGGCTCCTGTTTTTTTGCACCTGCATTTCACGCTCAAATCCTTCTTCGTCTACCAAAACTTTCTGCTCCAATGCAATCAATCGGGTAAGGTCGATGGGAAAGCCATAGGTATCATACAATTCAAATGCTGCGGCTCCGTCAATGGTGCCGGATTGCTTTGCCAATTCAAGGATATCATCAATCTTTTTCAATCCCTTGCCCAATGTGCGCAAGAATGTTTCCTCTTCTTCTTTCACCACTTTAGCGATGAATCCTAGCTGGGCCTGCAGTTCAGGAAATACCTGACTGAACTGCTCTGCCAATCCTGGCAACAATAAATGGAGCATGGGTTCATTTACATCAAGGTAAGAATAATAATACCGTACAGCCCTGCGCAATATTCTCCTGATGACATACCCTGCTCCTGTGTTTGATGGAAGTTGACCATCTGCTATAGTAAAGGCTATGGCTCGAATATGGTCTGCCAAAACCCTGAAGGCCACATCTTGTTTTGAGTCTCCGGCAGTATATTTTTTTCCTGAAATGCGCTCTGCTTCCTGGATTGATCCTGAGAAAATATCAGTATCGTAATTGGATGACTTGCCTTGCAAAACGCGCACAAGGCGCTCAAGCCCCATCCCTGTGTCCACATGGGTAGCAGCAAGGGGTTGCAGTGTTCCATCTTTCAATCTGTTGTATTGGATGAATACATTGTTCCAGATCTCAATGACCTGTGGATGGTCTTTGTTGACCAGCAGGTGGCCTGGAACGGCGGCCCTTTCTTCGTCAGACCTGCAATCCACATGGATTTCACTGCAGGGGCCGCAGGGACCTGTATCACCCATTTCCCAAAAATTATCCTTCTTGTTTCCAAAAACAATATGATCTGCTGGTAATAATTCTTTCCAAATACCCAATGCAATGGTTGAGGCGGGAATGTTTTCCTTTGCATCACCTTCAAAAACGGTGGCATAAAGGCGGTCCTTCTCAATGCCATAGACATCAGTCAACAACTCCCAGCTCCAAGAAATGGCCTCTTTTTTAAAATAGTCACCAAAGCTCCAGTTGCCCAGCATTTCAAACATGGTATGGTGGTAGGTATCAACACCCACCTCTTCCAGGTCATTGTGTTTTCCACTTACACGCAGGCATTTTTGGGTATCAACCGCCCTACTGTATGGTGCAGGCTTGTTGCCCAGAAAATAATCCTTGAACTGGTTCATCCCTGCATTGGTGAACAAAAGGGTGGGATCATCCTTCAACACAATGGGCGCAGAGGGAACAATATGGTGTCCTTTCCCTTCAAAAAATTTCAAAAATTGATGTCTAATCTCCGCTGATGTCATTTCTTAATCCTTTTATACGGATCCGTCTTGGATCAATGGGTTATATTTGCAAATCGCCAGGCCAGCAAAAATACATTTTTTAAAAGATGGGCAGCGGATGAAGAAGATCAAATATTATTATAATACCCATACGCTTCGCTATGAGAAGCAAGTTGTGCCCCTCAGGGTGGCACTGTTGAGGGTATTGGCCTTCATTTCCACCGCCATTGTCACTGGATTGATTATTGTAGCCATTGCCTTTCGATTTGTGGACTCTCCAAAGGAAAAACTGCTGAAGGTCCAGCTTGAAAGGGCAGAAGAAGTCAACAGAATCTATGCAGACCGCTACCGCGAGATTGACGACAGGCTTAAATTGCTGGAAAGAAGGGACAATGAAGTATATCGATCAGTATTTGAAGCCACCCCTATCCCAGATAGCGCGAGGGCAAAGCAGATAGAATCCAAGAAGGAGTTGCAGCTTGTGGCAGGAATGGAAAACAGCGAAATGACCGAGGGTATTTACAATACGCTCAATACCATCTATAACAGGATTACCAACCAGGAACTTTCTTACAAGGAAATTGAGAAAATGATCAAGAACAAGGAAAAACTCCTGGCCAGCACCCCCGCCATTCAACCCTTGAGCAACCGAGACCTCAACAGGCTGTCTTCTGGATTTGGGTATAGGATTGACCCTGTATACAAAACCGTCAAATTCCACCCAGGGCTGGATTTCAGCGCCCCACAAGGTACGCCTATCTATGCAACGGCCGAAGGTACTGTGCAAACAGCCGGCAACCTTGGCAATGGTTATGGCAACCATGTTGTCATTCAACATGGCTACTCATACAGCACCCTCTATGGCCATATGTCAAGGATCAAGGCCAAAAAAGGTCAAAAAGTCAAACGTGGAGAAGTTATTGGATATGTTGGCAGTACAGGCAAGTCTACAGGCTCACATCTTCACTATGAGGTTTTCAAAGGTCGGAAGCGATTGGACCCGATTTATTTCTTCTACAATGACCTCACACCTGAGCAATACCAGCAAATCCTGAAACTGGCCGCCTCCCGCAATCAGTCATTTGATTGATGCAGTTGTGCATAACTCGACCACAACTCAAAAAAATTAGTTCCTAAATTCGCTACTATGCTCCAGCAATTAGACCTATTTGGCGGTGAACCGACGAAATTGACCGGTAAACCTGCCGAGTCAAAAAGAAAATCTTATAAGATTGCCCCTCCTGCCAAGGTGGTGGAGGAACCCTCTGTAGAAGAGCCCAGTCAAACTGCAGAAGCGGTTGCTGGTAATGATTCTCCCACACCAGCAAAGAAAAAAACCAAAAAAGCCAAGACTGAATCTGTCAAGAAATCAACAGACATTGCCACGTTGGACATTCCTGAAGACAGCATTCTCTATAGCAAACAATATTATCCCATTGGCGAAGTAGCCGCCATGTTCAAGGTGAATATTTCCCTGATCCGTTTTTGGGAAAACGAATTTGACATCTTAAAGCCCAGGAAGAACAGGAAAGGTGACCGGTTTTTCAGGCCCGATGATGTAAAAAACCTGAAGCTTATTTACTTTCTGCTGAAAGAAAGAAAATACACCATCAGTGGAGCAAAATCATTCATCAAAAGCGGTAAAAAGGTAAATGAACGGTTCGAAGCGATTGAAAGCCTCAAAAATATCCGTGCAATGTTGGTGGAGCTAAAAGCCGGACTATCTTAAGGATGGATGAATCATCCTGTCTTTTCCTGCAACTGCTATTCCGTTTTTTTCCAGCAAATCCAATACCTGTAGATTCATCTTTTGCTTGATTTGATTCAGGTCTGGCATGCCGATAACACCTGTAATGCATTCAATGGTAATGACATAGGCATCCATGCGGATTTCACTGAGCAAAATTGTTTTGGTCTCCAGTTCAGGATAATCTAATTTTTCATCCATCTCCTTTATTACCTGCCTTAACTGATCAACTGTAGCCCTTGTATCCAAGGCCAGTACCAGTTCAAAACGACATTTGTTTCGCAGGGAGAAATTGTCAACTACACTATCCACCATTTGCTTGTTGGGAATGGTGATAAAAGTACCATCTGTGGTTCTCACCCTGGTGCTTCTCAATCCAATTTTCTCAACTGTACCACTGACCTGAAGGACTTTAAGGAAATCTCCAACAGTAAACGGCCTGTCAAAGAATATGATAAAAGAAGCAATCAGATTTTCAATACTTTCCTTTGCTGCAAGCGCAATGGCAGCACCCGCAATACTCAGACCGGCCAATAACTTTGTGATGTCCTGGTTGAACACATACCTGATCATGACCAGAATACAGACGATGATCAAAATGACCTTCAAAAACTCCCTGAAAAAAATAATCAACTGGTCATCACTGTAATCCTCTGTGTTCTTTGCCTTTTTTTCCAGGACGATGGCCAGGTAATCGGTTACACGCAACAGCGTATGAAAGAAGAAATAGATAAGAACCCCTGAAGCCATCCTGTCCAACAATACATCGGATTTGATTTTCATGATCTTGAAACCAAACTCCCTTGGGAAATTCAGGCTGTTCAAGGCAACATAGGTGGCTGAGAAAAAAATGAAGTTTTCAAGTGGTGCCAGTACAAGGTCAAAAAATTCTTTTTCGTTGATGTTCCGGCCCATTTTTCTGAAGGCATAGAAAATCAACCTGGTAATTTTTTTGCTTGCAACTTTTCGAAGAATGAGTACACTGAGAATGAATCCGAATACCATCAGATAATCCCTAAAGCTGTTGTCAAGAAATGTCTTGTTTAATACCTCCTGCATCTTAAAATTATTTATTCCATTCGTATTGGGAAATGCCAGTACCGTCAAGCATATAAATAGCGTTTGATGTGAACCTGATCTGGTGCGCAATGGTAAAATTGGCTGGCATTTGCATCTCTTTTATATCGATCTCACCAGGGGTATATGCCAGGATTTTACCATCCTTCAAACCAATGATTTTTTTCCCAATGGCCTGCACAGATGTCCAGCCAATCAATGCGATGCGGTTCTTCAAGGCCCCGTAGTAATCAAAAATATACAAGCCTTTCTGGGCATCATAAACATATACAAATCCTGCGGCATCAAAAATCGTGGAAGGTGTCAAGGTTTCATTGAACACCAGCCTTAGGTCAGCTGTTTCAAACAACAGTTTCCCATTCAGGTCCAGTTTTTTCAACCTGCTTTCCTGCTCGTCAAATACCCAAATGGAATTATCATATCCCTGCGCAATGGACTGGGCCTGAAAGATCCCCGCCTTTCGGATATCAATTTTATTGACCACCTGCATCAGCCTGTCCAGCACAAGGATGATCCTGTATTCCTTAAAATACAACAGGCTTCTCAATGAATTA
>JBJOOI010000017.1:0-10463 GCA_046051375.1 Bacteroidota bacterium
ACAAACTGAAGACTTTGAAGAACTCAGGGAATGCATGGACAAGTTGCAGTTAAACGATGCATCATTGACCTATGAGCTTGAAACATCACAGGCAGTGGGATTTGGATTTATATGCGTTTTCCTTGGATTGCTTCACATGGAAATTATCCAGGAGCGTTTGGAGAGGGAATTCAACCAGACAGTGATCACCACTGTTCCAAACGTAAGTTTCATTGCCTACAGCACAAAAGGTGATACCATAAGGGTCAACAACCCCAGTGAAATGCCTGATCCTACCCAGATGAACAACATTGATGAGCCTTTCATCAAAGCCCAGATCATCACAAAACCGGAATACATTGGCAATATCATGACCCTTTGCTTAGGCAAACGGGGCATGTTGATCAACCAAAGCTACCTGACCCAAACCAGGGTAGAGTTGATTTTTGAAATGCCTCTTACCGAGATTGTATTTGATTTTTATGATAAGTTGAAAAGCCAGACCAGGGGATATGCTTCTTTCGATTATGTACCTATTGAGTACAGGGAGAGTGACATTGTGAAGATGGATATTCTCTTAAACGGTGAAAAAGTGGATGCCCTTTCAGCATTGATCCACCGCAGCCGTGCCCAGGATTTTGGAAGAAAACTTTGCGAAAAATTGAAAGAGTTGTTGCCACGTCAACAATTCCAGATTGCCATACAAGCAGCCATAGGTGCTAAGGTTGTTGCCCGGGAAAATATTTCCGCTATGAGAAAAGATGTGACTGCCAAATGTTATGGTGGTGACATAAGTCGTAAGCGGAAATTGCTTGAAAAACAAAAGGAAGGCAAGAAGAGGATGAGACAAATAGGCAATGTTGAAGTACCGCAGGAAGCATTCCTTGCAGTGTTGAAACTGGACGATTAACCCTTTTTGACCGGTTTCAATTTGTTTTCATTCAGTGGCTTTTCTACTGGTGCCTGACCATCTATTAATTTGAAGGTAAAGACTTTCTCTACGTGTAACCATTTCCCATTCACCCATTTGAAGGCTTCATAATCTCCATCAGGAACATAGGTAAACTTTTTAGCCGGTTCATTTGTCTCGGAGATAAGATGATCATACATGATCATTTTCATTTCTTCGTCGTAGAGCAATCTGCCGTTGCCGTTTTTCTTGTATTCAATCCAAAACCTGGATTGATCTTTTTTTCTTACCGTATCCTGGGCAAAGCTGAAAAATGAACCTCCAAAAATGGGTAGGCCGGCATCATTAAAATGAAGCACTTCTATCCTTTTCTTGGTGCTTCTGATGGAGTTTTCATCGTATCCCAAAAGGGTATAATATTTTTTCTTGTTGAATTCATTCATCAGAATCTTGTAATATATAGCGCCAATCCACCATTCATGATTTGTTACTGTATCTTTTTGGTCACTGATCAGAAAACTTCTGTCAATCAAGGGAAATAACTTTAAACTTCCATCATTGGTTTTCATTTGAATGGCACCATGTCTTCTGTGTAAATCTTCATCCCTGCTGACCTGCCAGGAAAAAATCCTAAAAACACTGTCTGGTGAGTATATACGTGAAATGGTGGTCAGTGAATCAAAGGGAAAATGAAATGAATGAGGCGTTTTCAGGGCCCTTACCAAGATTCTGGTAAAAAAACTATCAGAACGAAACCTGGTAGCAGCATCAGTAGAAACAACCATTTGTTGACCGTAACTGGCAAGACTGTCTTGTTGTTGAACAAGCAGTTGTTCTGACTCTTTTTTGATCAATGATTGTGCAATGATCGAGTTAACGCAGACAGAAAAAAAGATCAGCAGTAGAAAGCGATTATTCACGGTAAAGATTTATTGATCAAAATTCGGATAAATTGAATGGAAAATGTACCCTTAGCAGTTATTTAGCATTCTTTTCGCTCTTCAGCCTGTTCCAAAACTCAGTAATTCCAGCCTGCATCACAGACCATGAGTATGATTTCTTTTGTTGAACCAGTGCAGGAATGAAAAAATCTTTTCCCAGGCTGAAATATTCAAGAATACCATTCGCAATGGAGGCCGGGTTCTTTTGAACAACGAGGCCAGTAATTTTATCGACCACCATTTCTTTAAGACCTCCAGCGTCAGTAACAATCATGGGTAATTCAAAATGCATGGATAGGGGAGTCACACCACTTTGGGTCGCATGTCGGTAGGGTTGAACAAGCACGTCAGCAGCACTAAAGAAATAACGTATCTTATTTTCTGGGATGAATTCATTGAACAGTATTATCTGTTCATCAAGCCCGAAAGACCTGATAAGATTGGTGTATTTAACGGCATCCTCATAAAATTCTCCAGCAATGATCAGTTTGAATCCCCTCTCTTTGATGCGGGGATCAGCCATGGCTTCCAACAACAAATCCAATCCCTTGTAATGACGGATGAAACCAAAAAACAAAAGCAATCCACCTTGATGAACTATGCCCAATTCCTTTCTTGCTTTTATCCGGTCAACAGGGTCTCCAAAATGGTCAAACAAGGGATGGTGAAGCAATTGAACTGGTTTTTTTATCCCAAGTGTTGAAATATCCTGTTGAACCTGTCCACTCATAACGACATATCCATCAACAGCATGGTTGAAATAGGTAGTCAGCATTTTGTCACCGATTCTTTTTTCATGAGGGATGATATTGTCAGCGATGCATATCACTTTGGTATGATTGTTTTGCCTGACAATTCTCAGGATTGTACCAAATGCAGGAGCCATAAAGGGAAGCCAGTACCTTACAATAATACAATCTGGTGCCAATCGCTTCAATTCTCTTCCAACGGTAAGCCAATTCAGTGGATTGATGGTATTGATGGCTTCCTTGATCTTGAGATCTGCCGGCCTTGCCTCATTGGAGTATTGGGTCTTGCCTGGAAAAAGAAAAGAGGGATACTGCAAGGAAAAAGTGTACAGTAAACAGTTGAAACCTGAAGATTGAAATTCACGGGCCAATCGCTCAGTAAATGAAGCAATCCCGCCCCGATAAGGGTAAGAAGGTCCGAGGAAAACAATGGTTGGCTTATCGGACATAGAACTGATTTAATCAAATACCCTTGGTAGAATCAATATTGTAACTGTTTCTGTCTGATGCATTTCTTGAAACAAGTTCTCCAATAAATCCTGCCAGGAACAGTTGCGTTCCAATCATCATGATGGTAAGCGCAACATAAAAACTGGGCCTGTTGGTGATGGTAAAATCCAGGTTGATGATTTTTGAAATGATCAGGTACAGGCTGATCAGGAATCCAATCATGAATGACGCAGTGCCGAGCAATCCAAAGAATTGCATGGGCTTTTTCCCAAACTTTCCAATGAACATGATGGTGGTGAGATCTAGGAAACCATTGATAAACCTTTCCCAGCCAAATTTTGAACTACCATATTTTCTTGGCCTGTGTTCCACTTCTTTTTCTCCAATCTTGCTGTAACCGGCCCATTTGGCGAGAACCGGAATGTATCGATGCATTTCACCATAAACATCGATATGCTTGATCACTTCATTCTTGTAGGCTTTCAATCCACAATTGAAATCATTCAATTGTATACCAGACATTTTCCGGGTTACTGCATTGAAGAATTTTGATGGAATGTTCTTTGTCAAGACGTTGTCAAAGCGTTTCTTTTTCCATCCGCTCACAAGGTCAAATTGCTCGTGCATCACTTTTCTATACAATGAAGGGATTTCATCTGGACTATCCTGCAAGTCTGCATCCATGGTGATGACCACATCACCTTTGGCTTCTTTGAAAGCAACATTCAAGGCTGCAGATTTGCCATAATTGCGTTTGAATTTTATTCCTTTGAATCGATCATCCGTTTGATGAATGGAAGATATGACATCCCAGGATTGATCTCTGCTGCCATCATCCACCAAAATCACCTCAAAGGTATAGGCATTCGCTTCCATCACTTTCCTGATCCAGGTTGTCAATTCCGGAAGCGATTCAGCTTCATCTTTAAGAGGTATGATGACTGAAATATTCATTTATTGGTTTTGGAAAGGATGAGAAGGATTTTTCTTTGTTACAGCCGCTCCGATCAAAGATCCGATAGCACCAACCAACATGGTTCCAAAAATGGTGCCCCCAATCAGAATGGGGAAATAGAACTTTTTGGTCATTTCTAATGCTGAATCAATCGTTTCTTCTGACATATTGGGCTGATTAGACATTTGCTCTCTTGCTATTTCCATGGCTTTGTCTGCTGCATCTGGAAAAGTAAAAGAATAAATGACCATAAAGGCGGTAAGAATAAGGGTCGTCAAGGCAGTAGCCTTGAATCCATAGCTGAATAATTCGCCAAAGGATTTTGCATAGTCATTTTGCTTTCCAAACTCAAGGATGAAATATATCAACAACCCAATATTGATGACTGATCCAATCCAAGAAACCTTTGTATTGCCTGTAAGATCGAAAATTATGAAAATAACATTGATCAATACAGATACGGCACCAATAATACCACCAGCAAGAAGGTGAGATGTTTTATTTTCCATGTTTTTAGTTTGAATTGATATGGGTGTTTAAAATTGTTGCAATCACTTCTCCTTTTAGCAAAGTACCAATAAATGGTGAATTGGAGGACTTGGACTTGATGTCACTGCTATTGAATGTCCATTCTGTCTGCTCATTGAAAATAGTGAGATCAGCCCTTTTTCCAACCGAAATGCCAGACTCGAGTGAGAATATTTTTCTGGGATTGTAACAGATCAATTGCAAAATTTCGTCTACCTCAAGACCCGCCAAACCTAGAATTCCAAACGCAGATTCCAGCCCAATCATGCCTAATCCTGCATATTCAAATTCACAAATCTTGGCATCTATGTTTTGAGAAGTATGATGTGTAGTGACACAGTCAATGGTGCCGTCTTTTACTGCAGCCATGAGTGCCAGGCGATCTTTTTCTGTGCGCAGGGGAGGATTTACTTTGAGGTTGGTGTCATATCCCGTCAGCAAAGAGTTATCGGTAAACACCAGATGATAGGGGGTTGTGGAACAGGTGATGTTCAGGCCTTCTTTTTTTGCCTTTCTTATCATCTCAACTGAGGTAGACAAACTGATTCCGGTGAGATGAAGCCTTGAATTGGTATACCTTAACAGTTCAATATCCCTGGCAACCATGATTTCTTCTGCAAGGGCAGGTTTCCCTGGTAATCCAACCTGGGTCGAAACAATCCCTTCATGCATCAGTCCATGTGGAGCAACTGAATGATCATCTGGCAATTGAATAATGATTCCATCAAAAGCATCGACATATTGAAGTGCTTTGATGAGAAGACCTGCAGATTGAATGCTTTTGGTACCATCACCAAATGCAATTGCACCAGATTGCCTCATTTCAAACATCTCACTCAGTTCTTTACCATCCGTATTCTTGGTTACTGCGCCAATTGGATGGAGGGATACAGGTTGAGGAGCTTGATGATTTTTTATGTATTGAACACCAGTCTTGTTCTGGGTAACGGGTTGAGTATTGGGTGTCAGGAACAAATGTGTGAATCCTCCTTTTGCAGCAGATGCAGCAACGGAATTGAGATCATCCTTGAACTCAAATCCAGGGTCAGTTCCCTTTACAAAAAGATCAATCCAACCAGGTGAAACCGAAATGCCAGGAATGTCTATCAATTGATCAGCAATTGTCTGGATTTGCTCAGCAATTTCAGTAATTATTCCATCGGAGAGGAGTATGTCCATCCTCTTGTTGTGATGAGGAGAGTGGATATCTTTAACCAAGGCTTTGCGGACGAGAATCGTCATAAAATGAGAATTAAGCGAAGATAACCCTTTTGGCCAATATTAGAAAGGATGCAATTGAACCCAAAAAAAGAGCCTTGGAAACCAAGACTCTTTTTGTCGGGACGACTAGATTCGAACTAGCGACCTCTTGCACCCCATGCAAGCGCGCTACCGGGCTGCGCTACGTCCCGAACGGGGTGCAAAGTTAAGAAAAAATGTCAAATTATACCTTCCAAGCATCCACCTTGTCCAAAAAATCTATCGGTTTTCTTGATCATGGCCGGGTCTAAAACCACTGGAGGTGCATGATGAGGCTTGATGCGTGCATCAAGGATGATTGATCCGGTACATCCCCAATGCTTGTGTGCATAAAATTCATCAACCCCGTATATATCATGCGATGGATTCGTTCTGGTGAAGGCCACCCAAAGAAAGTTTTTAATGGTTTGAGCGGTAAAATTGGCATCATCACACCAAATCAAGAGAGGCACACCAAAGGATGGACCTGTTTTCCCTTTAAGCGTCTCATTGATTCGCTTCATTTCTTCAATGGTAGCATGCTCATCAACATATGGTTTGGTCTGAAAGGCAGCTACTCCTGGCATGATCATCCTGCAATCAACAAATGCACTAACTGCCTTCAATTCTTCTGGCAATTCAATGGCCAGGGTCCTGATTTTTGTACCATAAGCGGCAAATACCACCTTGCTGCCTGTATTTAAACCGGTTCCTGAATAATCCAGGGTATCCATGGTTGTGTTCGTATGAAAATGAACATCACGATCAGTGTGCAGGCGCTCCAAAATATATTGAAAGAAAATTGCTTCATTGTGGGTGGTGAGTGTATTGAGGTCGTCAGCAGCAATGAAGAGGAATTTTGCCAAACTGAGTTGCCCAGTTCCCAAAATATGGTTGGCGATGGTCAATAATTCTGCCGGCTGCTTGGTCGGCATGTATGGTGTGTAACGTTCACTTCCAACAGCAAGCAAAAGCGGATGAACTCCGGCAGCGTCAACCGCATGCACTTCTTTTACACCGGGAATTTCCTTTGGAATAGCGGAGCCTGTAATTTCATGGATCAATTGTCCGAAGCTGGTATCTTCCTGTGGGGGTCTTCCAACTACCGTAAAAGGCCAGATGGCATTTTTACGGGCATATACCTTATGCACACGCATCAACGGGAATGGGTGGGTAAGGCTATAATAACCAAGATGGTCTCCAAATGGACCTTCTGGCTTATTTTCACCAGGCATCACCTCTCCAGTGATCACAAAATCAGCATCCGTGCTGATTGCATGCCCGTCTCTATATGCATACCTGAATCTTCTTCTTCCCAGCGCACCAGCAAAAGTCATCTCGCTGAGTCCTTCTGGCAATGGCATGACTGCTGAAACCGTATGGGAGGGAGGCCCTCCTACAAAAATGCTCACTTTTAGGGCCTCACCCTTTTTATTGGCTTTTGTCTGATGAACCCCAATCCCCCGGTGTAACTGATAATGCAAACCGATCTCCTTGTTGGGGATATATTCATTGCCAGACAACTGAATCCGGTACATGCCCAAATTGGATTTCATGATACCCGGCGCATCAATATCTTCTGTATACACCTGTGGCAATGTCACAAACACACCACCATCCATTGGCCAATGTTGAATCTGAGGGATGTCTTGAATGGATATTTCCTGGTATAGAACAGGTTTGTTGATGGGATTTTTCAGTGGCAATGCGGTGAAAGCAGTAAACAATGCACCCAGGTTTTCAAAAGGTTTTTTCAATGCAGAAACAGGATCATTCTTGAGGTTGATCAGTGTTTGCATCTGTGCTAAACTGTCGCGAAAAATGAATTTACTTCTGTCAAGTGTTCCAAAAATATTAGAAGCTGCCCTAAACCTTGACCCCTTGACATTTTCAAACAAAAGTGCTGGACCTCCTGCTTCATAAACCCTGTGGTGTAAGGTGGCCATTTCTAAATATGGATCAACTTCCTCCTTAATCCTTACAAGTTGACCATTTTTTTCAAGATCAAGCAAGCAAGCTTCAAGTGAATGGTAGGCCATGGAATTGATTGTTTTACGAATATAACGTGGACTTGTTTCGAATGTTCTGAAATGTATAATTTTCTCAGTACAATACTAAGGGTAAAGGAGGTAAGGGGGAGTGTCAACAAAAAAGGGTGACCTCGATTGTCACCCTTATTCGCTAAAGCATAGATTTATCAGATCCTTTCAAATGCAGAAAAGAAGAAACTTCCCTCAATGGCGGCATTTTCATCACTATCACTTCCATGTACTGCATTCTCTCCAACAGACTTTGCATAAATCTTGCGGATGGTTCCTTCTTCAGCATTGGCTGGATTGGTCGCTCCAATCAGTGTCCTGAAATCTGCCACTGCATTTTCCTTTTCAAGAATGGCAGCAACAATTGGCCCACTGCTCATGAACGCTACCAGTTCACCGTAAAAAGGCCTTTCACTGTGTACCGCATAAAATTCTCCCGCTTTCTCTGGCGTAAGTTTTAAGAGTTTCATCGCCTTGATTTGAAACCCTGCACCTTCGATGTGCTTGAGGATTGCACCTGCGTTGCCAGCTGCAAATGCATCAGGCTTGATCATTGTAAAAGTCTTGTTGGTCATATTCTCTTGTTTTTGGATGGCAAAGGTAAACCAAGCTGAGCCAAGCCCCAAGAAAAGGTTTATTGATTTTAAGCATCAGGATTGTACATTTGTAATCTGAAATGAAAGAAATCAGTACAGTTTTTGAGTTTTTATCCCCTTCTGAGCCCATTGTGATCACAATGCACCAGAAACCAGACCCTGATGCGATGGGTTCTGCTTTGGGTTTATACCATTTCTTTAAAAAGCAGGGATATCCTGTTAAAGTCATTTCTCCAACCAATTGGGCTGATTTTCTCAAATGGATGCCAGGATGTTCAGATGTCATTGATTTCGAATCCAAGGGCAATCCATCCCAGGAATATTTGTCAAAGGCAAAATGGTTGTTCTGTCTTGACTACAATCATTTCAGCAGAACAAGAAATATGGAAGAGGTTTTGACCAATCTCGACTGTAAAAAAGTACTCATCGACCACCACAGGGAACCACAGACAGCATGTTTTGATTTTGGTGAAAGCAATATCAAAAAAAGTTCCACGGCTGAAATGATCTACGATTTCATTGTTTTGTCCGGGAAAAAGGACCTGATCGATAAAGATATTGCAGCATGCCTATATGCAGGTGTAATGGCTGATACCGGTTCTTTCCGTTTTGCTTCTACCACACCAAGTGTGCATTATATGGTTGCTGAGCTTCAACTCCAGGGCATTGAACATGCCAAGATTCATTCGCATACCTATGATAATTTTCATGAAAACAGGTTGCGATTTATTGGTCATGTTCTTTCCAACAGAATGGAAGTTTTTTATGAATACAATACTGCACTGATTTGTATACCCAAGACAGATATCCTTCGGTTTCATATCAAGACAGGTGATACTGAAGGATTGGTGAATTACCCCTTATCTATTCAAGGAATAGAAATGGCGGCATTGTTGATTGATCGGGATGAGGAAAGAAAATGGTCATTCAGGAGCAAAGAAACATTCGATTGCAATACGTTTGCCAGAAAATATTTTTCTGGCGGAGGCCATTATAATGCATCGGGTGGAAGAAGTACGGACTCATTGGAACAGAATGTCATCCAATTTAAACAGGCACTCAAAGAATTTACATCTTTACAATAACAACAATCAAATGAAAAAAACAACTCTGCTGCTCAGCGCCTTATCCATTCTCATGCTCAATGCATGTACGAATGTAGGGTTCGAAAAAACCAAGTCAGGACTTGAATACAAGATCTTCAACAAGGGTTCCGGCGAAAAACTGGAACATGGTGATTTTGTAAAATTCCAGTACAGGTTAACTTACAAAGACTCATCTGTGATGAATTCTTATGATTTCATGCCTGTATATGACCAGGTGGATAGCGTAGGACGATTCCATGATTTCTCCGAATTCCTTACCAAAATGAAGGTTGGAGACAGTGCCGTTTGTTATCAGTTTTTTGATACCCTTCAAAAAAGTTCACAGTATGGTGTACCTCCCTACATGAAAAAGGGCGACAAACAACAAATCACCATCAAGATCATTTCAGTTTTCAAAAACAAGGATGGCAAAGCTTCACGTGATTTTGCTGTTGACGATTACAAGGCTGAAATCGATCGCTACAAGGTAAAAGAAATGGCCGCTATTGAAAAATACCTTTCTTTGAAAAGCATCAAGGCTGACAAAGTCAACAACAGTGTATATGTTCAAATTGAGCAGCAGGGTACAGGAAAACAGGCTGATTCAGGTCAGCTGGTTGGTGTAAGGTACAATGGGTATAGTTTTGAAGGTAAATACTTTGATTCTAATATCGATACCGCAAAACAATTCTCACCCCATGGCCTGGATACATTCTTCTTTGTTGCAAAACAGGAAGGAGCCATTCAGGGAATGCTTGAAGGTATCACTGTTTTCAAAAAAGGTGGAAAAGGAAAAATGTTCATTCCTTCCAGCATGGCTTACGGCCCACAGGGAAGTCCTCCTGCTATCATGCCTAATCAAAACCTCATTTTCGATATCGAAGTTGTTGAAGTGAAGGATCGGCCAAAAGCACCACAAGGTGCAACGCCTCCTCCTCCGCCGCCAGCTAAATAATCTATAAAAAAGGAGCACATCACGTGCTCCTTTTTTT
>JBJOOI010000018.1:0-10380 GCA_046051375.1 Bacteroidota bacterium
GGTTGAAGCTGGAGCAAAAGAAACCAAGCTCGCCCAAGGTCTTTATGGATACACAGCCTATGACGCAATTCCATTTTTTGAGACAATTCAATTCAGGGAGAAGCCTTATGCGGTAAAAAAAATGGGGGAATCAGCGGCTAACCTTCAGGAAGATGCCATTCCATTGTTGCGATACCGATTGTACCAATATGTGATTGCCATTGATCATTTCAGGGATGAACTCTATTTGTTGGAGAACCACATACCCGGCATTGAAGGAGACAAACAATTGATTGAAAACATCATTTGTGGAAGAGATCTTCCGCAGTTTCCCTTTGAGTCGACCGGCGAAGAAAGATCCAATCTTACTGATGAGGAATACATTGACATGGTGAAGAAGGGCATTGCCCATTGCTACCGCGGAGATGTGTTTCAGATTGTCTTGAGCAGGAGGTTTGAGCAATCATTCAAAGGCGATGAATTCAATGTTTACAGGGCTTTGAGGATGATCAATCCCTCTCCCTACCTTTTCTTTTTTGATTATGGTGAATACAAACTGATGGGTTCATCCCCGGAAAGCCAACTTATCATCGCCAACGGGCAAGCCATTGTACATCCAATAGCCGGAACCTTCAAACGGACAGGGGACGATGCAACAGACAGAAAGGAGGCTGAACGTCTTTTGCAGGATCCCAAAGAAAATGCAGAACATGTGATGTTGGTTGATCTTGCCCGCAACGACCTCAGCCGTGTTTGTGACCATGTGAAAGTAGCCCATTACAGGCAGGTGAAATATTATTCCCATGTGATCCATCTGGTCAGTGAAGTGGTGGCTACTGTCAGGGAAAATGCCAATCCATTCTTATTGATGGCCAAAACATTTCCTGCCGGTACCCTCAGCGGTGCTCCAAAATTCAGGGCCATGGAGTTGATTGATGAATATGAAAAGACAAAACGTTCTTTCTACGGTGGTGCCATTGGCTTTACCGGCTTTGATGGGTCCTGCAATCAGGCGATTTTGATCAGGAGCTTCCTCAGCCGCAACAATAACTTGTATTATCAGGCCGGCGCAGGTGTTGTGGCTTCAAGTGTTCCTGAAAGTGAGTTGCAGGAAGTTAATAATAAACTTGGTGCATTGAAGAAAGCAGTGCTGTTTGCCAATGAGATTAATAAAAAATAAAATCACCATATCCCTTGAAACGATTACTGGTTCTTGATAATTATGACTCCTTCACCTATAACCTGGTGCATCTCTCCAAAGAGATCATGGGCGAAGAAGTTGATGTCTACCGCAACGACGAAATATCGATTGAAGAAGCTTCGCAATATGAGAAGATTCTGCTCTCCCCAGGACCAGGCATTCCTGAAGAAGCTGGGATTCTTCTCCCACTCATCAAAGCACTTGCTCCGACACATGCATTGTTCGGTGTTTGCCTCGGGCAACAGGCCATTGGACAGGCTTTTGGAGGGGAACTGGCCAACCTTTCAAAGGTTTACCATGGGGTAGCCACAGCCATTCATCTTGCGGAAGGTTTGCTGCCATCTATCCATAAAAATGATTGGTTCAATGGGCTGGATGCAACACTTGAAGTTGGGAGGTATCATAGTTGGGTAGTAAGGCAGGAGGGATTCCCAGAGGATCTTGAGATCACATCTACTGATGAAAATGGAATGATCATGTCTTTGCGCCATAGAAGCTACAATGTGCAGGGCGTACAGTTTCATCCCGAAAGTGTGCTGACGCCCGAAGGCAGAACAATGCTCGAAAACTGGTTGCTGAGCAAACCGTAAAACATAAAAATTCATTGATGAAACAGACATTGAATTATCTTTTTGAACACAAGACATTGTCAAGGGAATCTGCCCGTCAAATCCTGCTGGATCTTGGCAAGGGCGCCTTCAATGAGCATGAGCTGAGTGCTTTCATGACAGTCTTTCTCATGAGAACAATCACCATAGATGAACTCATGGGTTTTAGGGATGCACTCTTGGAACTCTGTGTGCCCATTGATTTTGAAGAAAGAAAAGTCATGGACATCGTAGGAACGGGTGGTGATGGCAAGAATACATTCAACATATCAACCCTTTCCTGTTTCATTGTAGCCGGGGCTGGTCAGTCAGTTGCCAAGCACGGCAGTTATGGCGCAAGTTCCATCAGCGGGGCCTCGAACCTCATGGAATCCCTGGGTTATACGTTTAAAAATGACCAGTCTCAATTGCGCAAAGAGCTTGATGAAACCAACATGTGTTTCCTGCATGCCCCAGTTTTTCATCCCGCACTCAAGGCAGTGGGTCCTATCAGGAAAAACCTCAGGGTACGTACTTTTTTCAACATGCTCGGCCCCATGGTCAACCCATCCAACCCAGCTTATCAAATGGTGGGTGTATACAACCTTGAGATTGCCAGGATTTACAATTACCTGCTCCAGGGCCAGGACAAAGATTTTTCCATTGTCCATTCTCTGGATGGGTATGATGAAATTTCGCTTACCGCTGATGTGAAACTGATCACCGCAGCGGGTGAAAAAATCTTTACTCCCATACAATTGGGGGGCATGCAGATTGATGCCAAAGAAATTTGGGGTGGTGAAACAGTTGCTGAAGCAGCTTCAATTTTCATGCGTATTCTCAAAGGAGAGGGAACCCCCGCACAACAAGCAGTCGTTACTGCCAATGCAGCCATGGCACTCTACATGACACCAGCATACAATGACTATGCTACTGCATTTGAAGCGGCCAAGGAAAGCCTGGAAAGTGGAAAAGCCCTGGGCGTGCTCAATTCACTGATTGCCATTCAATCCTGAAACCATGAACATATTGGACACTATTGTAGAACGGAAAAGAGCAGAAGTTGCCGCGCGAAAACAGCAGAAATCACTTGATATGATCATGGCTGATGCAGGCTATACCCGTAAAACGATTTCCCTTGTGGAAGGATTGTCAAAGCCCAATGCATCAGGCATCATCGCAGAATTCAAAAGGAAATCGCCTTCAAAAGGGATCATCAATGACCAAGTTGATCCGGTGGCAGTGACGAAAGCCTATCAGGATGCAGGAGCATCAGCCGTTTCCATATTGACCGATGAATATTTTTTTGGCGGAAATGACCAGGACTTGCTGCGCGCAAGACAAGCATTGGATATTCCTATTTTGCGCAAGGAATTCATTATCGATGAATACCAGGTGCACGAAGCAAAGGCAATGGGAGCTGATCTGATTTTGTTGATTGCTGCTTGTCTGAGCAAGGAAGAAGTGCTTCGTTTTTCAACTGTGGCCAGGTTACTGGGTCTGGAGGTTTTGCTGGAACTGCATGATGAAGACGAGCTGGAACATGTCTGTGAAACCGTTGACCTGGTGGGCATCAACAACCGCAGCCTGAAAACATTTGATGTAAACATCGAACGCAGCTTGAAGATGGCGTCTCAACTTCCCAAAGGAAAATTGAAAGTGGCTGAAAGTGGCATTGATGATCCGGCCCAGGTTAAATTGTTCAAGGAAAATGGCTACAGCGCTTTTCTGATTGGAGAAAATTTTATGAAAACAAATGATCCTGGAATGGCGTTAAATGATTTCAGGAATCAGATTGAAATGATAGGATGAGACTGAAGGTATGTGGCATGACAGGGATTAAACAGCTCAAAGAGCTGGAGACGATTGGCGTGGATTTCGCCGGTCTGATCTTCTATCCGCAATCTCCCCGTTATGCCATGAAATTTGGGTTGACTCCTGAACTGCTCAGGCAGGAAAAACTTCGCATCAACAGGGTGGGGGTTTTTGTCAATGAAGAGCAGGATACTGTTTTGAGGATTGTAGACAAATGGAAGCTAGACATGGTGCAATTGCATGGGGATGAATCGCCGCGTTATTGTGAACACATTTCCAACCATGTCAATACCGTCAAAGCTTTCAGGATTGGGGAGAATGAAAACGTACCTTACAAGACATTTCCCTATAATGAAGTAGTGGATCTTTATCTTTTTGACACGATGGGAAAACAATATGGCGGTACAGGTGAGCAATTCAAGTGGGACTTGTTGTGTCATGCACCAGTGCCAAAGCCTTATTTTTTGAGCGGGGGCATTGGTCCAGAAGATGTTGACAAGCTCTCCCAATTCTGTGAGAATGAAAAAAAACTTTTTGCCATTGATGTCAACAGCAAATTTGAACAATCGCCAGGCGTCAAGGATATGAACAAGGTCAAGGATTTTTTTAATGCAATCAAAATGATCAACTGATATGACAACGAGTTATTCAAAACCAAGTGAGCAGGGCTATTATGGTGATTTTGGTGGAGCCTATATTCCGGAAATGCTGTACCAGAATGTGGAACATCTCCGGCAGCATTATCTTTCCATTTCAAATGATCCGCTCTTTCAGCAAGAGTTTCATGCCCTTTTGAAAGATTATGTAGGAAGGCCTACACCGCTTTTTTTGGCTGAACGCCTGAGCGAAAGATTTGGCTCAACGATTTACCTCAAGCGGGAGGATCTTTGCCATACAGGTGCCCACAAGATCAACAATACCATTGGTCAGATTCTGCTGGCGCAACGCCTGGGAAAAAAAAGGATCATTGCAGAAACAGGTGCAGGGCAACATGGCGTGGCTACTGCAACCGTTTGTGCATTGAAAGGAATTGAATGCATCGTGTACATGGGGGAAAAAGACATTGACCGCCAGGCCCCGAATGTGGCCAGGATGAAAATGCTTGGTGCCAAAGTGGTTCCGGCTACCAGTGGAAGCAAGACCCTCAAGGATGCTACCAATGAAGCCATCAGGGACTGGATCAACAATCCAACAGATACCCACTATATCATTGGTTCTGTGGTGGGCCCACATCCATACCCAGACATGGTCTCAAGGTTCCAGTCGGTCATCAGCCAGGAAATGCGGACCCAATTGCTTGAAAAAACTGGAACTGAACTGCCCACCCGTGTCATTGCCTGTGTTGGAGGTGGAAGTAATGCAGCAGGGGCTTTCTATCATTTCTTAGACGAACCCTGTGTTGAGATTGTTGCGGTAGAAGCAGCCGGTCATGGGGTCAATACCGGCATGAGCGCAGCCACCACCCAACTGGGCGTTCCTGGTATTCTTCATGGCAGCAAGAGCATAGTGATGCAAACCTCAGACGGACAAGTGGTAGAGCCACACAGCATTTCAGCAGGCCTGGATTATCCTGGCATTGGCCCCATGCATGCGCATCTTTATACCAGTGGCCGTGCAAGGTTCATGAGTGCAACGGATGAAGAGGCCTTGAAATGGGCATTCGAAATTTCCAGGGTGGAAGGCATTATTCCTGCACTGGAAACTGCCCATGCATTTGCTGTATTGGATCAGCTGGGAATGAAGCCGGAGGATGTTTCCGTAATCTGCCTGAGTGGCCGTGGAGACAAGGACCTGGGTACGTACATGAATGCAATGAATGAACAATAAACGACTTGGGATATGAGCAGAATCAATAATTTGTTTGAGCAAAAAAAAGAAAATGTACTGAACGTATATTTCACGGCAGGCTATCCGACATTAGACAGCACCCTTGACATCATGATGGCATTGCAAGATGCCGGTGTCGATTTGATTGAACTGGGCATGCCGTACAGCGATCCCCTTGCTGATGGTCCGGTGATCCAGGAAAGCAGTTTGATTGCATTGGACAATGGCATGACCATTGCCAAACTTTTTGAACAGTTGAAAGGTTTTCGGGAAAAGATCCATGTGCCAGTGGTTTTGATGGGATACATGAATCCAGTGTTGCAATATGGATTTGAAAAATTCTGTGCAGATGCCGCCGCTGTGGGTATTGATGGACTCATCCTGCCAGATCTTCCTCCGTTGGAGTTTGAACACTCGCATGGTGCCATCGTAAAAAAACATGCATTGGATTTTATTTTCCTTGTTACTCCTGAAACCAGTGAGGAAAGGGTGCGCAAACTGGATGGACTCAGTTCCGGATTCTTGTATGCCGTTTCATCTTCTTCTACAACAGGAAAAGAAAAGAATTTTGATGATGTGATTGCTTATCTGAAAAGGCTTCGATCTTATCAATTGACCAACCCTGTGCTGGTTGGATTTGGCATAAAGGACAAGGAAACCTTTGGTGCCGTGGCGCCTTATGCCAATGGCGCTATCATCGGCTCTGCCTTCATCAAAGCCATATCAGCAGGAGAAAATCCCGATGCTGCAACAAAAGAATTCATCAGTGCTGTGCTAAACTAACCCCATGAAACTTGTCATCATCAAATACAATGCCGGCAATGTAAGGTCGGTGCAATTTGCATTGGAGCGATTGGGCATTGAGCCAGTGCTTTCTGATGATCCATCTGTTATCTTGTCTGCTGACAAGATCCTCTTTCCCGGTGTGGGAGAGGCGAGTTCAGCAATGGATTATTTGAAACAGCGAGGGTTGGACAAAGTTATCCTTGATGCAAAGCAACCCTTTCTGGGGATTTGTCTGGGCATGCAATTGATGTGTGCCCATTCTGAAGAAAATGATACTCCTTGTCTGGATATTTTTCAGGAAAAAGTGAAGCGTTTTGTTGCTGATCAACCCAATCTCAAAATCCCACAAATTGGCTGGAACACCATCCATGGCTTGAAAACGCCTTTGTTCAGGGATGTTGAAGAAAACAGCCATTGTTATTTTGTGCACAGCTATTATGCAACGCTGGGCAATCATACCATTGCCCAGACAGATTATTGTGGAGGATTCAGTGCCGCACTGCAGACCAGGAATTATTATGGTGTCCAGTTTCACCCAGAAAAAAGTGCGGAAGTAGGATCAACCATCATCAAGAACTTTTTAAATATCATCTAAAGGATGCAAATCATTCCTGCCATAGACATTATTGATGGTAAATGTGTTCGGCTTACCGAAGGCGATTACCAGCAGAAAACGGAATATTCCGCATCTCCGCTGGAGATGGCAAAAATATATGAAGATCATGGCATAACCAGACTTCATCTGGTTGATCTGGATGGTGCAAAGGCCGGAAAGGTGACAAATTGGAAGGTTGCTGAAGAAATTGCAGCACACACCAATCTTGTTGTTGATTTCGGAGGCGGTGTGAAGACCCGTAAAGAAGTTGAGCGAATCATCGCCATGGGAATTGCATACGTTACTGTTGGAAGCATTGCAGCAAAACAACCCGAAGTTTTCAGGGAATGGATTGCTGTTTTTGGACCTGAACAATTCATGTTGGGCGCCGATGTGAAGGATGAAATGATCATGGTCAGTGGCTGGTTTGAGCAATCAAGCATCCAATTGCTGCCATTTATCGCATCCTACATGGAATTGGGCATCAGGAATGTATTTTGTACAGACATCAGCAAGGACGGGCGTTTGGAAGGTCCATCCACCGCTTTGTATACCAAGATCAAACAACATTTTCCAAACCTGTTTTTGATCGCCAGTGGCGGAGTGTCAAACATGCAAGACCTCCATGACCTATCATACGCAGGATGCAATGCAGCCATCATAGGCAAAGCCATCTACGAAAACAGGATCTCAATGGAAGCATTGAAAACATTCATCCAATCAACAACAGATTAAATGCTCACAAAACGCATCATACCTTGCCTGGACATCAAAGATGGTCGTACTGTGAAGGGGACCAATTTCATTGATTTGCGTGATGCAGGAGATCCTGTTGAGTTGGCGGCGCTCTATGCTGAACAAGGGGCAGATGAGCTGGTTTTTCTTGACATTACTGCAACGAATGAAAAAAGAAAGACATTGGCTGCTCTTGTTGACAGGATTGCGCACCGCATCAATATTCCATTCACCGTGGGTGGTGGCATTTCCTCAGTTGAGGATGTTCGGGTGCTTTTGGATAGTGGGGCAGACAAGATATCAGTCAATACAGCGGCCTTCAGAGACCCAGAGTTGATCAACCGCCTTGCCGCTGAATTTGGGAGCCAGTGTGTTGTGTTGGCCATTGATGCCAAAAAAGGAGAAGATGGCGAGTGGTATGTTTACCTGAATGGTGGACGGCAGGCAACAGATAAGAAATGCCTGGATTGGGCAATGGAAGGCGTGAAAAGAGGGGCAGGAGAAATCCTCTTGACATCGATGGACCATGATGGCACCAAGGCTGGATTTGCAAAGGAAATTACAGGGTTGGTTTCAAGGTCTGTCAACGTGCCTGTCATCGCTTCTGGTGGTGGCGGAGTCCCAGAACATTTTGCCGATATTTTGGATGGGCATGCCGATGCAGCATTGGCTGCAAGTATTTTCCATTTTCGGGAGGTTTCCATCCCCGAACTAAAATCATACCTCAGGCAAAAGGGTATTCCCGTAAGATAAGCGGGATATTGACTAATTTTACAAAGAAATGGAGCTGAACATGGATTTCAATAAGTTTTCAGATGGCCTGATGCCGGCCATCATCCAGGATGTAGAAACCGGCAAAGTATTGATGCTGGGATACATGAACCTGGAGGCATTCAACGAAACTATGTCCTCAGGAAAGATCTGTTTTTTCAGTCGTTCCAAGGGTCGTCTTTGGACGAAAGGAGAGGAGAGCGGCAACTTTCTTCACCTGAAATCTTATGCCCTGGATTGCGACCAGGATGCCCTGCTGTTTAAGGTCAAGCCTGCCGGTCCGGTATGTCATACAGGGTCAGATACCTGCTGGGACGAGGTCAATGTTGCAGAAGATTTTCTTGTGCACCTTGAGGGCATCATCGAACTGAGAAAAAACAGTGAAGATGAAAATTCTTATATCAGATCGCTGTTCAAAAAAGGCATCAACAAGATTGCCCAGAAAGTAGGAGAGGAAGCAGTTGAGGTAGTCATTGAAGCCAAAGACAATGATGACGATAAATTTCTGAACGAATCAGCTGATTTACTGTTCCACTATTTGCTTTTGCTTAACAGCAAAGGGTTTAATTTAGCACAAGTAAAAGAGATCCTGAAACAAAGACATAAAAAATGAAAAAGTTCCTATCCTTCCTCCTGATGGTTCCTGTATTGGTGTTTTCCCAAGAGGGAAACTATTCCATCAAAGGAATTTTAAAAGGCATGCCAGACAAGACCGAATTGGTTTTGAAGAGCGAAGAAGTCAGTCCGGAACCATTGGCAACCTTTGTTTCAAAAGGAGACCAGTTTCAGGTAGCTGGAAAGCTGAAGGAGCCCGGGCTTTACCAGCTTGCCGCAAAGAATGGCCAACAAAAAATGTTCATCTTTTTGGATGCATCAGCCATAGCCGTAGAGGGTGATTTTGCTGTAATCCAGAATGCAAAGGTTACCGGTTCCAAAACCCATGATGATTTTGTTGTCTTCAACAATACCTTCAATCCACTTTTTGCAAAGCTCAGTACTTACGCGCAGCAGCTTAACCAGAATCCCAACGCTGAAAATATTGCCCTTAAAAAGAGCTACACCGATGTAGTTGCGGAAGTAAACAAGCAAACAGATAAATTCATTGGTGATCATCCTGCTTCTCCTGTTTCACCTTTTGTTTTGTTGGTGATGATGCAACTCAATGATGACCCTAACGTGTTGGATGCAAGGCTGAGCAAAATTGCTCTTGCTGCAAAAGAAAACTATTTCGGAAGAACCGCTATCAAGGTGGTTGCTGATGCCAGGTTTGGCTCGATAGGCAGTCCTGCACCTGATTTTACCCAACAGGATGTTGACGGGAAAGATGTAAAACTGTCTTCTTTCAAAGGGAAATATGTGTTGATTGATTTTTGGGCCAGCTGGTGTGGACCTTGCCGCCAGGAGAATCCCAATGTGGTCAATGCTTACAACAAGTTCAAGTCAAAAAACTTCACCGTATTGGGTGTTTCCCTCGATCGTGCAAAAGACAAATGGATTGAGGCCATCAAGGCCGATAACCTGGCCTGGACCCAAGTCAGCGACCTCAAATTCTGGAGCAACGCCGTTGCCGTGCAATACAAGGTCCAGAGCATACCACAGAACTATCTTGTGGACCCCAATGGCCTGATCATCGCCAAAAATCTCAGGGGAGAAGAGCTGCAATCCAGGCTTGCTGCATTGCTGAAATAAGGCATCAAAAATATACATCCTCTATCAATAAAAATGCGGGATGATCTTGTTCGTCCAGGCTGATGGAGAGGATATCATACTGAACCCATTTGAATCCCCGGTTGATTCTGATATAGGCCGTGCCTGCTGAAATAAAATACCTGAGTTTGTTTTTGTCTACCAACTTCTCAGGATAACCAAACCGGGTTGTCCTTCTGGTTTTGACTTCAAAGAAATGCAATCTGCCCGCCTTGGATGCAACAAGATCAAGTTCCCAATGGCCGTATCTCCAGTTTTGGTTTCTTATGGTGTATCCATTGTCTTCAGCCCACTTGAGTGCCAATGCTTCTCCCAGTTTTCCCGTTTCATTGTGTCTTGCCATGATGCCTTATTGATTTAACTTTGTTTTCATTGAG
>JBJOOI010000019.1:0-10347 GCA_046051375.1 Bacteroidota bacterium
ATCGCCCAATTTCACTTTGAAAGGCCCAGCCGCAGGCCCGGGCGTTTTCCAGCAACTGGTATCCTCTTTGGGTGTGGTATAGACCAGAGAAGTTCTGTCATCTTCGGCCCTGCCAAAGCTCACCCCGTGAAGACCCGTTTCAGCTGGCACTTCAGTAGCTGCCACCGCAACCCAAGTACCAATTGTATCGTTACCTGATTTGAGTAATTTATAATATTCAGGAAGTGTTACGACAGCACCGTTTCCTATTTTTCTGCTGCTGATCAATTCACCTTGCCAGCGTACTTTTAAAGTAGAAGCATCAGTAACATTTGCATCCATATAAGAAGTAATATTCGTCAAGGCACGTTTTTCTTTTGGAATATGATCACCATACATTTTCCAGTTTGACCTGACACCCTTCTCAAACTTTTGCATATGGGCTTTACTGGTATCAATCATGCCACTGGCAGGTTTGCCGCCTTTGAACCATGCCTCCACATCTTTCCATAGCGCCTCCTTGTTGTACACCATCAAACGTTGCAACAACTCCGAATTTCCATCAGGCCCAACAGGGTATTGCGTCGGAGCCATACGGGCATAGGTATTGCCTTTTGAATCTGTCGCTTCAAAGGAATGGATGTGCTGCGTCTCCATCTGAAAAGGTTTGTTGGCCTTTGATGGGCGCGTATCCGGAAACAATCCGCTCAGGAGTGGATTCTCCACTGAGGCCTCGCTCCAGAAATAGGGTGTAAAAAAGGCAACAGGTCCTTTGAAATTTCCTGTATTGAGGAAGAGGGTCCAGCACTGATTTCCAGTAGGAACGTCTTTGCCTGCTGTAGTCAATTTGGGTTCAGTGAGCGGCAAAGGCAAATAGCCACTACCAAACCATTCACCACAGGTTCCCTGGCGAAGGTTAAGTCCGTCTGGAGGCCACAACAACCAGGGACTCAGTTGTGCTACACCATATTTGCCTTTGGATTTGCTCCAGTCCCTTCCCTTGCCTGCACCAGGCCCATTGGCCCATCCAGCAAAATTCAATTGCACACCACCCATGATAAATTTTGGTGTTGCTGTTGCAAACTCGGTATCGCGCCACCAACCAAGTCCTCCTTCAATATCAGTATAGAGCTTTTCTACCGGAAGCGGTCCGTCATGCTGCGGATGCATCCAGGTTCCGAACAATCCTGATTGAAAACTTCGTCCTGGATATTCCTTCACCAGAGGCCATGCGGCCGCATACATAGAGTAGCCTGCATCAAATGATTGATCAACTTTCTCCAGGCGTGTGATCATATACCCACCAATATTTCCTTTTCGCATTGACTTGTTCAAAGAATCCTGCGCAGCAGCAAGAGTGGCCATCAACATGAAAAAAACATTCATGATAAGGGATTTCATTCCCATGACGATGCCATGTTTGGATAAAAATTCAGTGTATGTTATTCGTTTCATTTTTATTGTGGGATTTTTATTTATGCGGCCTGTTTACAGCTTTGTTATTTTTTCTTTTCTTTCAACAATTTCTCTGCCTCTTGAATGATCCTGATGCGTGCAAGTTCTTCTGCCTGTTGCTGCAACATTTTCTGTTTTTTCCGGTATTCTTCATATTCACCATTCAGGTAGGGTGCTTCTGGATAATCCCAATGGTCTGTCCTAAAAAGCGGCACAGGAATAATTCTGTCTGCATCACTGACAAGATTGCCCAAGGGATTGCGCGCCCAGGCATAACGCAGCTCCACTGGATGGGCAACAAGATCGTTCCATACAACAACCCTTTTTTTATCATTGACTTTTTGCCCTTTTTCGTTTTCAATTTTCAAGTGCTCAGCTTTTGCGGGATAAAAATGTTGATCAGTTCCTGCAATTGAAAAACCTTCCAAAGGCCTGTCATCAGAGGATTTCACGGCTTTGTTAAAAGTGATGATGATACGGTCACTAAGCCTTTCGATGGCTGTGCAGATCGCCGGCTCCCATCCAAGATTAAATCCATATTGGGTTGACAATGCCCAACGGGCCATTCTCTCACCCACCTCCGCTTTTTTTTGAGGATGGTACCAGTTTACCTGTTGATCGTAAGCAGCAGCATACCCGGTATGGGGTAAATCCCGAAAGGCATTGAACTGTCCTTCACGAATGGCTGGCGCTGGATCCAACATCCTCAATTCATAATTATCCAGGGTCTGTGGTTCACCACCGGCACTCAACTCCATGATCCCGAAGGGTAAATTGTTGTTGTTGAACAAAGTCCTCCAGTCATTGATCAATGCTTTGTAATTCGCTGCATACAGTGCAGGCCGGGCATCGCCCAGGGCATTGTTATAGCCCTGGTGAAACACTGCTCCTTTTACAGTGAGCCCACCAAAAATAGCCACCATTCCCATATAAGAAGCACCGGGAAAATTCCTGTCCAGCGAAGGCCTTAAGGAAGGCTCCACCGGCTTTGGAGCAGGTTCCAATCCCTGGCTTTTCAGGACCAGGCTTCTTTTCTCCCAATTGCTGATTTTTGTCTTTAAGTCTTCAACCGGATCATAGGCCGCCTCCTTATCATTCCATTGCTTTACCAAGGCTTTGTTCTCAGGCATTGTATTGAGTGTCTTGGGGCTTAGCCAGGCTTCTATGGTTGTTCCTCCCAATGATGCATCGATTAAACCAATGGGTACCTGGCTGACCAAATGTATTCTCCGACCAAAAATATAGCCCAATCCAGAAAATGTTGCAACAGTTGACGGGGAGCAGGTAAACCAATACCCTTTTTTATCGTGTCTGTCTAGCCAATCATCGTATTCATTGATTCTTTCAAAATCCTTCTTGGGCAACTGACCAGCTGAACTGGGAATGGTCATGAGGCGAATATTGGGGAAATTGGCTGATAGCGTTTCTGCATCTCCATGAAACAGCCTTGCCAAATCCATCTCCATATTGCTTTGCCCTCCAAGTATCCATATATCCCCAACCAAAACATTGGTAAATACAACCGAATTATTTTTGCCTGAAATTTTTAAATCCTGCGGATTTGAATTGGCACGCATTGAATCTAGGTATACAAACCACTCCCCTTGCGGATTGGCCGAGGTGGACTTTACCTGTCCCCCAAATTCAATGTTGACTTTTTCCGATGGATCAGCCCATCCCCATACCTTGACTGGCTGGTCGCGTTGCAACACCATATTGTTATCAAAAATATGGTGCGGACGAACCTGCGAAGAGACTGAGCCCCCCAATAAAAAAAACAATAAAAACATCATCGCTGCAGGAGCTGTCAATGATAGATATTTCATACTGTAAGTTTAGCCAATAAATTTTAGAGTAAGAGTAAACAATTCTTCACCTGTTTTAACCCGATTTTATCAGTTCAATAGGATTTTCAAGCAACAAGCGATAAATTCAAGCATTGGGTTTTGCAGTTTTACCCTGATGATAAATGTAAAAAATGAGGCATAAATCTAGGTATATACACGTCAGATTCATGGGGTTATCAACCACTGTTTTTGCATTTTTTGCCATTTCACTTTCATCTTTTGAACAAAACAAGCAAGCCCCAGATTCGCAGTTGCAGCGCATGAAGGATAATCACCTTCTATGGTTGTCAAAGGGTACTTCACCTGACCTATCGGTTGAATTCGATCCGGCAGCTTTTCGACCTGAAACTGCTGACACAATTACCCATGACATGTCCGTTTGGAAGACCATCAAACCTGGCTTTCACACTGGCTTTGGATCCACTGATATTGCCTACGAAAAAAATCTTCCTCCTTCGGGAAAAATTTCTGCTTCCGTCAATCTTCAGGGCTGGAAAGGAGAAAGGATCAATTGCCTCTTGCTTGTTTGGTCTGCTGAAAAAAAAGATGAGGTCATTGTCAGGGCAAGTCCGTTTCGCAACAGTGATCATCAACTCGATAAGGGAATCACCTCCATATCTACCGTCAATTATGTTTTGAGCAATGAATTTGCTGGCGGATGCGGTACCAGGGATTTGGATAAATCTCCATCACAGATGAGTCCTGACCTGCTCAAAAAAGCCAATAAGTTTGGCATCAATTCCAACGAGACAAAACCTATATGGATTGCTGTTGAAATACCACCACAGGCGCCCCCAGGGGTTTACAAGGGAAACATTTCAGTTGAATCGACGTCCGGCACGGCAAACCATGCAATAACATTGGAAGTGATTAACAAGTCTCTTCCGGCGCCTTCAGCATGGTCCTTCCATCTTGACCTTTGGCAGAATCCCTATGCAGTTGCAAGGTTTAACGGGGTAAAATTATGGTCACAAGAACACATCAATCTTTTGAAACCTTTGTTGACCATGCTTGCCCAAGCGGGACAGAAATGCATCACCACAACACTGATTGAGGACCCTTGGGCGGGTCAGACATTTGATCCATATGGGTCCATGATCAAGTGGGTCAAAAAAGCGGATGGCACCTGGTCCTATGACTATTCGGTATTTGATCTCTATGTCAACCTTGCTATGGGATCAGGGATAAAAGAACAAATCAATTGCTATTCAATGGTTCCCGTTGGCAACAAATTTTCGTGGTTTGATGAAAAGTCTTCCAAAACCATCACCATTGAATCGATACCAGGAACAAAGGCATATGAGGACATGTGGAGAAGCTTCTTGCGTGATTTCAAAGCCCATCTGAAGGCCAAGGGTTGGTTGAATAAAACGGCCATTGCGCTTGATGAAAGGGAAGAAGAAGAAATGGAAAAAATGTTCGTTTTTTTGAAGGAGGCAGCACCTGAATTGAAAATTTCTATGGCTGGCTTCTATTATGGCAAACTCAACCCAGCCATTTATGATTTCAGTTCCAACTGGAGACATGTTGATACACTTGCGGGGGATGTTATTGATGCCAGAAGACGTTCTGGCCTAAAAACAACCTATTATGTGGCCTGCGGAATACCAAAGCCCAATAATTTCACATTTTCGCCTGCTGCTGAATCCTGCTATGAAGGCTGGTTTGCCTCGGCCATGGGGTTCGATGGATTCTTGAGATGGGCCTATAACAGCTGGCCCGAAAACCCTTTGCTGGATTCCAGGTTCATCCGGTGGCCAAGTGGAGATACTTATTTTGTTTACCCAAACGCCCAAAGTTCAGTACGGTTTGAAAGACTCAGGGAAGGCATTCAGGACTATGAGAAAATAAGAATACTGCGCAAAGAACTGGCAGAACATCCATCAATGAAAGCCGCTGCCGCCAGAGAAGAATTGAATAATTTCATGGGCAGCATCAACACCAAAACACTTGACAAGCGATCTGCAGCAGATGTTATCAATGAAGGAAAAAAATTATTGGCTGAGATTGCCAAATCTGTTGATGGATACAAAGTAGAACGACAAAGATGACAATATACAATGCAGTAGAAATAACAGTTGGAATACAGCATAAACCAATGAAATTTGCAACAGCGCTACAATACAAGCCTAGCCTTTGCTCCGCGGTTTTCCTAATCACCTTTTTGTTTGCCAACGCATATGGTCAAACGCAGAAAATAGAAAACAAGCATTTGTCTGGGACCAAAAATAAAGCATTACCCAACCTTGTGCTGATTGTTGCAGACGATCTGGGCTATGGTGACCTTGGGATCCAGGGCAGCAAACAAATTCCAACACCAAATATTGATCAGCTTGCCAGAGAAGGAATAATTTTTACAAATGGGTATGTCTCCTCTCCAGTGTGTGCTCCTTCCCGCGCAGGCCTTCTGACCGGAAAACACCAGGCAGGTTTTGGTTTTAATGATAACCTTGCTGGTAATCAACCCGGATTTGATGCCAATTATCTCGGCCTTCCGTTAACGGAACAAACCCTTGCCAATAAGCTCAAGTCGCTTGGTTATGCAACAGGGCTGATTGGTAAATGGCATCTTGGTGCAGCGCCTCAGTTTAATCCGGTCAAAAGAGGATTTGATGAGTTCTGGGGATTTTTGGATGGAGGGCATGATTATGTTACTGCAAAACCGAATGGAACTGGCATGGAATCTGCCATCCGATGCAATTACAAGAAGCCCGACTTACTTACCTATATGACAGATGATATTGGAAATGAAAGCGTGGATTTTATCAAGCGGCACAACAATCAACCCTTCTTTCTATACGCTGCTTTTAATGCGCCCCATGCACCCATGCAGGCAACCGATGAGGACCTGAAACGATTCAGTCATGTAAAAGACAAACTAAGGCAAACCTATTGTGCGATGGTGTACCGGTTGGATCACAACATTGGTAAAATAATGAAAACGCTACAGGAACAAGGCCTGGAGCGCAATACCCTCGTAGTTTTCATCAGCGATAATGGTGGACCCGCAAATTCAATTTCCAATGGCTCCATCAATGCGCCGCTCCGCGGGCAAAAAACCACTGTATTGGAAGGCGGGATAAGGGTGCCCTTCTTTTTAAAATGGCCAGCCATGCTTGGTGGCGGAAAAAAATTCACAGACCCCGTTTCTGCACTTGATATTTGTCCAACTTTCATTGATGCTGCCGGCGGCACTGTATCAGAAAAAGATCACTATACAGGCCTTAGTATTTTACCTTACCTGACAGGCAAAACAAAACAGACGCCCCATCAGACCATGGAATGGCGCTATACGGCAGGTGTTGCCATTCGGGACGGAGACTGGAAATTGATCAGGTTGCCAGACCGTTTACCAATGCTTTATCATCTTTCGGAGGATATTGCTGAGCAACATGATGTTTCACTTTTATATCCCGACAAAACCAAATCGATGTTAAAAAAACTGGGAACATGGGAGATGCGTCTTCCTCATCCCGTCTTTCATGAACCAGTGGAATGGCGGGTTCGTCATCTGGGATTTTATGATGCACCATACCAACTTGTTCAACCACAAGATTGAATCAACATTTTAAACAATACTGATGAACAAAAAGAATTATGCACTTCGGTTTTTTCCAATAGCACTATTGTTGATTTTCTGTGACTGCGCTGTCGCACAAAATCAATTGACCGCAAAGAAACCCAGTGGAAAAGAAGCCATAGAAATGAGCAACAGGCTTATGCATGGCTGGAATACCTGGAATACCCGCAGTGTATTGTCTCATGTATTGTTACCTGAATGCTTTTCCATCAACCTTGCCTTAAAAGACCAGCAGGATAAAATCCTGGAGGAAACCTTGATTGGCCGGGATCATTATGACAGCAAGGAGCAGGTCATCCCTGGGCCACATGCCTATGATGGTACATACACAGAACTTGAGGTAGAATGGCACAATATCCGGCTACGGGTGCAAAGTGCATCTGTGAACAATGAATTGTACATACTGGTTAGCCCATTGAAAGCAACAGCTGCTGACTCGTTGTTGATAACGCCCCGGATGTTGTGGAACAGAAAAGGTGAAGTAAAAATTGATCAGCATTTGATTGTTGGAAATACACCAACGAATACGATCAAAGTCTATGTCAATGGAAATACCAAAACAAAATCTTCCAGTGCCTTCCACATTCCTTTAGACAAAAAAATCGCCATTTCTTCAGGCATGTCAAAGCCGGTGGAGCTTGTTGAGAACATGATCAAAAAGGCGAAACTAACATTCGAGTCAGAAAGGTTCAAGGCAGATAAAACTCCGGAGGCATATGATGCCATGCAAACAGTGCTTGCATGGACCACTATTTATGATCCGAACAACCACAGGATCATCAATCCGGTAAGCCGCACGTTTTCTAATGATTGGGTACTGTTCGGGTGGGATACTTATTTCGCAGCCTACATGTTATCGCTCGACAACAAGGAGCTGGCCTATGCCAATGCGATTGCTATTACAAAAGAGATTACAGACAGGGGATTTGTACCCAATAACTCCCAATTTGGTCACAAGAGTGAAGACCGCACAGAGCCCCAGGTTGGATCCATTGTTGTGAGGGAAATTTACAGGAAATACCAGGAGAAATGGTTTTTAAAGGAAGTATACAATGAGTTGCTCAGCTGGAACCGTTGGCGCGCGGCCAACAGGGACATAGATGGATACCTGGTGCATGGCACAGATCCTTATGATTATGGCAAGAGCAAATCTCGTTCAGCCACTGAATCCGGAAAAATGAAGGCAGCCAAATGGGAATCAGGAATGGACAATTCTCCCATGTGGGACGATGCAAGTTTTGATAGCATAAACCACCGCATGCTGATGGCCGATGTGGGATTGATGAGTCTTTATATTGCCGATTGCCAGAGCCTGTCTGAGATAGCTGCCATTTTGGGCAATACAAGTGATGCAAAAGAATTAACAGAAAGAGCAGACAAGTATTCCAAAAAACTGGAGACACTTTGGGATGATAAATTTGGACTTTATCTGAACAAAGACCTGGTAACAGGAAAATTCAGTTACCGTTTAACGCCAACATTGTTTTATCCATTGCTGACAAAAGTTCCCAGTCTGGAAAAAGCCTCAAGGATGATGAAGGAACATTTTTACAACCCAAATGAATTTTGGGGAGAATACATCTTGCCTTCTGTTGCACGCAATGACAAGGCATTCAAGGACAACCATTACTGGAGAGGCCGGATCTGGGCACCATTGAATTTCCTGGTATACCTGGGTATGAGAAACTATGATTTACCTGGTGCCAAAAAAGACCTGGTTGAAAAATCGAAAAACCTGCTGTTAAAAACATGGTTGAGTGATCGTCATGTATGCGAAAATTATCATGCCGAAACCGGAAATGGCGGTGAAGCCAACACATGGAGTGATGCATTTTATCACTGGGGTGCATTGCTGGGTTTCATGGACATCATGGAAAAGGGATATGTCCCTTCTCCCCAGGCACTTGGACAGGTTGAAAACATCGACCAGGAGGCAATGAAAAAAATCAGAAATGAAGGATTAAGGAATTCCAAAGTGATGGACATTGCCTTTCAAATCACTGAAGTCAGCGGACCAAGGGTAACCAATTCGCCAGGATTTATGCGTGCCGCCAATTACGCCATAAACCAATTTACCCAATGGGGATTGGTAAATGCCAAATTGGACCCATGGGGTGAATTTGGGAAAGGGTGGGAATTAGAAAAATCGTATGTAGCCATGACAGCGCCCTGGTTCAGGTCACTTATTGCTTATCCCAAAACATGGTCGGCAGGAACCAATGGACCAAAAGCTGGAGAGGTGCTTTTGATCTCTGCGAAAGATTCAGTAGAGCTGGAGGCATACCGCAACAAAATAAAGGGGAAGGTTTTAATCCTGGACAACTTGATCGTGTATGAACAGAGTTATAAGCCGGCAGCTGTGCGCAGAACAGATGAAGACCTGCAAATATTGGGTCAAGTAACGGAAGCTGAAGATACCGCTGCCATGCGCAGGAGACGGGAAAGAAACAATGCACAAAATGGTGTTACAAGGGGTGTGCTCGCTGCACTAAAAAAAATGGCCGTAAAGGAAGGGGCCATTGCCATTTTAAGTTCCGCCGCAGAAAATCACAGTGGCACTGTATTTGTGTTACAGGCAGGTCCATACAAAATATCAGATCCGGAAAATTTTCTGGACATAGCGGTTGGTCTTGAAGACCATAACATGATTATTCGTTTGTTGAAAAACGGCACTCCTGTTAAAATGGATGTAGATGTAAAAACAAATTTCCAATCAACTGATACAAAGGGATACAATGTAATTGCTGAAATTCCTGGCACTGATAAAAATTTAAAAGATGAAATAGTGATGCTTGGTGCTCACCTTGACTCCTGGCCTGCAGCTACCGGCGCTACTGATAATGCTGCAGGTGTTAGCGTCATGATGGAGGCCGTACGCATTTTAAAAGCCATAGGAATTAAGAATAGAAGAACCATACGCATTGCCTTGTGGAGCGGAGAAGAACAGGGTTTATTGGGATCAAGAGGCTATATAAAGAAAACTTTTGGAGATCCGTCCACCATGGAGTTATTGCCCGCACACGATAAATTCTCAGCGTACTTCAATTTGGACTACGGTACAGGAAAGATTCTTGGTATTCACCTGCAGGGAAATGAGGCCGCCCGTTCTATTTTTGAAGATTGGTTCACCCCCTTCCATGACCTCAGGGCTAAAACAGTTACCATTCAAAATACGGGAAGCACTGACCATATCTCATTTGATGTTATCGGATTACCTGGATTTCAATTTGTTCAGGATCGTATCATTACCCAACACAGCAACATGGACAGCTACGACCATTTGATGCCGGACGACCTCAAACAATCGGCCACCATTACCGCGGCATTCATATACAACGCTGCCATGAGGGATGAAAAACTGCCAAGAAAAGCATTGCCAAAACCTCTTTCAATTGATCCGGTGACAGGCTCTAAGCGTTAGGGTTAATAAAGTTCTATGGACAAACAATAAAATATGGAAATGATAAAAATGAAAAGATTCAAGAC
>JBJOOI010000020.1:0-10331 GCA_046051375.1 Bacteroidota bacterium
AGTCAAAGGATCAGATATTGAAAAACTGAAACCCGTTCGTGCAGAGGATGCCTTACAAGGCCGGGCTTCTGGGGTAACAGTTGTTTCCAATGGTTCTCCTGGCGCAAAGCCAACTGTACTGGTCAGGGGTATTCCTTCTTATACAGGAACAGATCCTGTGGTAGTGGTTGACGGCGCCATTCAGAGCCTTGACGATTTCAATGCGATCAATCCTGCTGATATAGAGTCCATCAATGTGCTCAAAGATGCTGCCACAACAGCCATTTATGGTGTGAAAGGCGGAAATGGAGTAATTGTAGTCACCACAAAAACCGGACGCAAAAACCAGAAAACTGAAATCACTTACAACGGTAACTATGCCGTTCAGGAAGTGTTGAACCAGATTGGCGTCTTGAACGCATCTGAATATGCTGCCATTGTGAATGAGGGAAGTGTTACTTCTGGAGGTTCACTGGTATTTCCCAACCTTTCTGGATTGGGCGCAGGAACAAACTGGCAAGACCAGATCTTCAAGCAGGCTCCACTTCAATCGCATACCGTTGCAGCAAGGGGTGGAAGCGATAAAATGTCCTATTTTCTTTCCGGCGGATACCTTGCCCAGGCAGGAATTGTTGGTGGAGGAGAGAAATCTTTTTTCAACAGGATCAACGCCACTTCCAACCTCAGCTTCGATCTGAGTTCAAAACTCAAGTTCATCACCAATACCACCTATACCAACATCAAAGGAGCAGGTGTTCCTGAAAACAGCATCAATTCAGTCATCTCCAATGCACTGAACTTTGATCCTACTGTGCCGGTATTGAACAATACACCCAATACATATGGGAAGTACAGCACCAGCAAGTACATCCTTTCAGAGATCATCAATCCTCTCACCCAATTGGAGGACACGTATAACAAGAACAATACCAGCAAGCTCTATGGTAAGCTGGAATTGCAGTATGATCTGCTGAAAAACCTGAAACTCTCTTCCCGCTTTGGTTATACCAATACCGACGTTACCGGAAAGAATTTCACCCCGCTTTCTTTTTACGGAGTGAGCCACATCAATTCTACCATGAATGCTGATGGAACGCCCAAGCCAGGGTCTCACAACAATGTCTATGAATACAAGACCAATTATTTCAACTATACATTCGAAAATTTTGCCAATTATAATTTCAAAGTGGGCAAAAGCCACAACTTTGAAACCGTAGCAGGTTTTTCAATGGCCCGTGTCACGGGAAATTCATTGAATGGTTCCAGGCAGGATGTTCCCTTCAACTCCTGGAGCTTTGCTGACATTTCCTCAGCTACAGGTATTGCAACCCTTTCTGGTATCGACCTTGGTTCCTACCAGTATGAGAGAAGGAATCTTTCCTATTTTGGCAGGGTTGATTATGACTTCAATGACAAATACCTTGTATCTGGAACATTGAGAAGGGATGGATCTTTTGCTTTTGGTGACAACAACAAATTCGCCAACTTCTTCTCTGGTTCTTTGGGCTGGGTAGTTACGCAGGAAGATTTTTTCAAGGTTGATTTCATCGATTACCTGAAAATAAGGGGAAGCTATGGTATTACAGGAAATGAGAATGTAAACCCACAATACCAAAGGATTTCAACATTGTTGTATGCCTATGGCCTTGGTCAGAATGCCGGATATTCTTTTGGCAACGAGCCAACATCTGTGGGTGCGACCATTGCATCTTTCAAGAACGATGACCTCAGGTGGGAAGAGCAGGCACAATTGAATGCTGGTTTCGATATCAGGTTCTTCAACAACAAGTTTTCTTTCAGTGGAGACTATTTCAGGAAGGATATCAGCGGCTTGCTGTTTACCCCAACTTTGTCTCTTTATCTTGGTACAGCTTCATTGCCAACTGCCAATATCGGTACAACCAAAACAAGTGGTGTTGACATGAACCTTGGATACACCGACCAATTGACCAAGAATTTCAGGATTTCTACCAACATCACCTTTACCAAGGCCACCAACCTGGTTACTGAAACCAACAATGGTTTGATCACCGGAGGCGGCTATGGCATACCATTTCAGTCTGTCACTCGTTTTGAAAAAGACAAGGCTCCAGGATATTTTTACGGGTTCAAGACTGACGGACTTTTCCAAACGCAGGCAGATATTGCCAAGCATGCTTCACAGCCAGGTGCACAAGCAGGTGATATCCGTTTCGTAGATATCAATGGTGATGGAAAAATTGATGGCGATGACAGGACAAATATTGGAAATCCTTTCCCTGATTTCACCATAGGATGGAACCTTTCTTTGGAATACAAGGGTTTTGATTTCAACTCATTTGTATATGCCTCTGTTGGTAACGAAGTGTACCGTGCCTACGAAAGGAACCTGGCCATGACCAATAAATTCAGGAGTGTACTGGGCCGCTGGACTGGTAGCGGATCAACCAACGAAGCCACAAACCCGCGGTATTCATTTATTGACGCCAACAACAATACAAGGGTTTCAGATCGTTATGTAGAGGATGGTTCCTTCATCAAAATCAAGAACCTTCAGCTGGGATATAATTTTTCATCTGCAGCCCTTCGCAAAGCAAATATTTCCAAGCTCCGCATTTATGCACAAGCAAGAAATGCCTTCACCTTCACCAAGTACACTGGATTTGATCCTGAGATTTCTGGTGGAATTTTTGATACAGGCATAGACAGGGGTGCATATCCGCAAGCCAGAAGTTTTGCCATAGGACTTGATCTTAAATTCTAATCAAAGAAAAAATAAGAACATGAAAAATATACAATTGATCATATCGATGACAGCACTGCTCTTTTTGGGAGCAGCCTGTACAAAGTTTGTGGCCTACGATCCGCAAGAGGATTACCAGATTACCGCAAATGATTACCTCAAGACCGCAGATGATTTCAATAAAATGGCCATTGGCGTTTATTCACCCCTGCAGTGGTTGTATGCCAACCCTGTAATTGGTGATGTCGCATCAGACAATGCCGTATCTGGTGGAGAGAATGCAACCGATGTGCTGGGTCTTCAGCAGATGGATGACTACCAGGTCAATCCCAATAATTTTTATCTTTCTGAAGCATGGAAATCCTGTTATGAGGGAATCAACAGGGCCAACTATCTTCATGAAAACAAGACCAAGTTGGACTTTGCAGGAAAAGATGCATTGTTTGGAGAGGTTTATTTTTTGAGGGCTTATTACTATTTTGAGTTGGTCAGGATGTTTGGGGATGTTCCATTGTTTGTTGAGAAGAGGCTGACGGCTTCTGATTCAAGAAAATTTGCAAGGGCTCCCAAGGCAGATGTGTACAAACAAATCGAACTTGATTTGAACAATGCCATCAAGGATTTGCCTGCAGTCAATACGCAAAAAGGCAGGGTGACAAGGTATGCTGCTCAGGCCTTGTTGGGCAAGGTATTGTTGTACCAGAACAAGTTTGACGCAGCTGCTGCAATGCTGGAGAATGTTGTCAATGGGCCTTTCCAGCTGGTAGCCAACTTTGGTGATATTTTTCTGCAATCCGGAGAAAACGGAGTAGAGTCTGTGTTTGAAATCCAGTACTCCAACATCAGTCCTTTTTACGACTGGTCTAATCCAGGAAGGGGTCAGGGAAATCTCGCAGTTCAAATGTGTGGTGTTCGCAACCTTGCAGGAACCAGTCCTTATGGTCAGGGATGGAGCATCAATCTTCCCACCAGAGAACTTGCGAATGCATATGCTGCAGGTGATAGAAGAAAGGCGGTAACCATCCTCGATATTGAAGCCTACAAAACAGCCAATCCTGCTTTCAACATCAGCTATTTGGTTGCACCATACAAAAATACAGGCCTCTACAACCAGAAATATCATCCAAGAAAAGGAGAAACTTCAGGTCAGGTTGAATTAAATTATCTCAACAACTACAGGACCATCCGGTATGCAGATGTATTGCTCATGGCTGCAGAAGCCAACAACAGGGCTACTACACCCAACGATACAAAGGCCCAGGGTTATTTGAACAGGGTCAGGGAACGTGCATTTGGCAACAAGTTGCAAAACATCACATCAACTGGCGCAACATTGAGACAGGCCATTTGGGATGAGAGAAGGTTGGAACTTGCCATGGAGGGGGATAGGTTTTTTGATCTTGTAAGGACTGGTCTTGCTGCAACCAAGATCACAGGCTTCAAGGCCAACAAGAATGAAGTCTTCCCCATTCCTCAACAGGAAGTAGACATATCAGGACTGACACAAAATGCAGGGTACTGATCTCCTCATCACTAAAAATTATTCAAATGAAAAAGAATATCATACTAATTAATTCACTGTTGCTGGCCCTCCTTTTCACAGGATGTACCAAGCTGCAATATGATGATGTGTCCTTTGTTGAAACTGCCGTTGCACCAGCAAAGCTTTCAGCAATGTTCAACATTACCCAAGACAATACAGGATTGGTTACCATCTACCCCAATGGAGAAGGTATTGCATATTACAATGTATATTTCGGGGATGGTACTGCTGCTCCTGTAAAGGTGATGGCGGGTGAAAATGTTCAGCGCAAGTACAAAGAAGGTAACTATGACGTGCGTGTTGTCGGTGTTGGCATCACGGGTAAAACCACTGAAGCCATTCAAAAATTGACCGTGTCTTTCAGGGCACCTGAAAACATGGAAGTGACAACTGATGTCGATCCTTCAAGTGCTTTCATGATCAATGTTACCGCCAAAGCACTCTATGAAACCTTGTTCAGGATTACTTGGGGTGATGTGCCCAACGAAGTGCCTTCATCATTCCTTGAAGGTGAAACGGTTAAACATACTTACGCAAAGTCTGGAGATTATACCATCACCGTTGTTGCATTGAGTGGAGGTGTTGCAACCACTACCGTCACAAAGAAAATCACCATCAAGGTGCCTATTGTTTTGCCGCTTGATTTTGAAACAGTAGGACAGACCTATAGTTTTGTAAATTTTGGTGGTGGAGATGCATCAGTGATCGCCAATCCTAAGCCAGGAACCATCAACACATCTTCAAAGGTTGGTAGAATGGTAAAGAACGCACCCGAAGTTTGGGGCGGTTCCCTGATTGGCCTCAGCAGCCCCATTGATTTTTCTGTGAACAAGATCATGAGACTAAAAGTCTACTCTCCAAGGGTTGGTGCAAAAGTCTTGTTGAAAGTTGAAAATGCTGCGAACAATGGCATCTTTTTTGAAAAAGAAGTCGCAACAACAGTTGCCAACCAATGGCAAGACCTGACCTTCGATTTCAGGGCGATCAACACGTCAAATTCCTACAACAATGTTGTATTGATTTTTGACCTCGGTATTCCTGGAAACGGATCAGCCAATTTCACTTTCTATTTCGATGATCTCAGGCAAACCAATACCATAGAAGAATTGGCATTGCCCATGAGCTTTGAGTCTACTGCGTTGAATTATGATTTTGTAAACTTTGGTGGTGCAGCTGCTTCTGTAGTAAACAACCCCAATGCCACTGGTATCAATACGAGTGCCAAGGTTGGTAAAATGGTGAAAGGTGCTCCCGAAGTATGGGCCGGAAGCTTTATCAGCCTTGCCAACCCCATTGATTTCTCTACAAGGAAATTCATGAAGGTGAAGGTTCATTCTCCAAGGGTTGGAGCAAAACTTCTTCTTAAAGTAGAGAACCAAAACAATGGTGGTATTTCATTTGAAAAAGAGGTAGCTACCACCGTTGCCAATGCATGGGAAGAGCTCACCTTCGATTTCACTGCCATCAACACAGCAAACAGTTACCAAAAAGTGGTGCTCATTTTTGACCTTGGCACTGCAGGTGATGGATCAGCCAATTATACCTACTATTTTGATGATATAACGCAAAGCCTGAAAGCAGATGAGTTGGGCATCCCAATGAATTTTGAGTCTTCTACCCTGACTTACGGATTCTTTAATTTTGATGGAGGCAATACTTCAGTAGTGGCCAATCCAAGCAAAACGGGTATCAATACCAGCAACAAAGTAGGCAAGATGGTAAAAGGACCGGGCGGACAACCTTGGGGTGGCAGTTTTATTGAACTGGCTTCACCCATTGATTTTTCTGCTGGAAAAACCGTGAAGGTGAAAGTGTTTTCTCCAAGGGTGGGAGCAAAACTTCTTTTCAAAGTAGAGAACCTTGCCAATGGCGGAATCAATTTTGAAAAAGAGGTTACCACTACCAAATCAGGACAGTGGGAAGAGCTCAGCTTTGACTACAGCGCCATCAATACAGCCAATACTTACCAGCGTGTGGTATTGATTTTTGATCTTGGAACTCCAGGTGATGGCTCTGCCAACTTTACTTATTACTTTGATGATATTACAGTAAACTAATCTCCAAAAAAGAATCACATGAACACTAAATTCTTTAAAAACTTTCTGTTGGCTTTTGCTGGTGCCATTGCACTCGCATCTTGTCAAAAAACCGAATATGCTTTTGGGGATCTTTCCAGCCCTTCTGATCTTACATTAACTGCAACTGTTGCAGGTGTTGATGCTGCCAATCCAGGCGGAAATGGTTCCGGAGCAGTGGCCATTACTACAACAGCGAGCAAGGTGATTACTTATAAAATTGATTTTGGAGATGGTAAAGTGTTGATGGTTCCTTCAGGTACCATCAATTACAAATACACCACCCCTGGTGTGAATGATTATACCATCACGGTAAGTGCAGTAGGAGCAGGTGGGACAGTGTCCAATATCAGCAGGAAGGTGAAAGTATTTGTTGCCTTTGAAATTCCTGCAGCCATCCTACAGAACCTCACTGGCGGTACATCCAAAAAATGGATGTGCGACAAAGATGCTGATGGACATTTTGGTGTTGGACCCAATGATGGATTTTCCCCGATTTATTATGCCGCAGGAGCCAATTCCAGGGCTGCAGATGGGTTTTATGATGATGAAATCACGTTTGCCAAAGATGCCAACAACCAAATCACCATGGACGTAGACAACAAGGGAAATACCTTTGTACTGGGGGCTGCTGTTGGCTATTATGGACTCAGTGGAGCTGAGGGTCAATACCCGATTGTAACCAAGGGGGTTAAGAAGCTGTCTTTCATGAATGCAACTTCTGCAAGCACAGCTGCGGTTTCTACCAGGATAGAATTCTCAGTTCCAGGGAATGGTCTTGTTTGCATTGGAATGGGAAGTACAAATTATGAGATACTTTCGCTTACTGCCACAACAATGAATCTCCGCACCATCGGAAAAGATGGATTGGCCTGGTACCAAAAACTTAAAGTAAAACCATAGATGATGAAGTATTTACTGGTGAATTTTGCGGCCATCATTTCTCTTAATGTTTTTGCCTCCTGCAAGAAGGCTGAGGCTCCAAAAAATCCTGCACCTTCCAATATTGTGATCAATGCCACTGTTAGTTCAGATGGCTCAGGAAATGTTGATTTCTCCGTTACCGCTTCCAATGCAGTTACGTATTCATTTGAGTTTGGAAATGGTGAAATACAGGATGTGCCGACTGGTGCAGTGACTTACAAATACACTACGGTGGGAACCATTGATTATACCGTTACCGTTACTGCAAAGAACAGTGCAGGACTTTCCGCTTCAGCAAAGAAAAACATATCAGTTACAGTGAAGCCATCGATTCCAAGCCTTGTATGGTCTGATGAGTTTGATAAAAATGGTGCACCAGATCCTACAAAGTGGATTTATGATATTGGAACAGGCTCTGGCGGATGGGGGAACAATGAACTGCAGTATTATACCAACAGGTTGGAAAATGCTGTGGTAGAAAACGGAGTTTTGAAGATCAAGGCCATCAAAGAGAACTTCAGCGGAAGCGCATATACTTCTGCACGGCTTTTGACCCGCGGCAAGTATGAATTCAAATATGGTACCGTTGAAATCAGGGCCAAGGTTCCTGCTGCTGTTGGCACATGGCCAGCAGTGTGGATGTTGGGTTTTGATTTCCCCACAGTAGGTTGGCCTGCATGTGGAGAAACTGATATCCTTGAACACAGGGGCTCAGAGCTCAATACAATTGTTGCAGCCCTGCATTATCCAGGCAGGTCTGGTGGCAATCCTGTCAAAGGGCAAACAGTTATACAAAATGCTGCCACGGAATTTCATCTTTACAAGTTTGACTGGACAAGTACTTCCATGCAATTTTTTGTGGACGGTAAATTGTTTCATACCGTTGCCAACAATGCCTCCATTCCCTATAACAAGAATTTCTTCTTCCTGGTGAATTTAGCCATGGGCGGTGGATTTGGTGGGCCTGTTGATCCGGCATTCACCAATGCGACCTTTGAAGTAGATTACATCCGCGTTTACAAATAGCATTTTTAAATCTACCATACCCGGTAGTGATATCACACCCTTGGATAACCAATTTCCAAGGGTGTTTTTATTGGTAAAATCAGTACCTTGATTGATCGTTTACCAATCCTTTCGCAATACAATGATCAACTCGATGAACCATAGAAAAATCTCTTTTCTGGTAATGCTTTTATTTGCTGTTGCGAACGCCAGCGCACAATCCATCCCTGAATGGAAAATGATTCATCCCGGAATCTGGAAAGCAGTGATTGGTAAACCCGATGCCATGACTTTGCTTTCGATTGCAGATACCCGTCCCAATCTGGAGGCAATGTCAAAATTGCCCAGGAGTAATTTTCCGTTCCCAAAAGGAGAGATCAGCATGAAGGTGGTTGATCACAAGACCTATCTGCGTTTTCCTTTAGAAAAAGGAGAGCAGCTTTATGGCTTTGGGCTCAACTTCAAAAATGTCAATCAACGTGGAAAAATTTTCAATCTTCATGTTGATCATTACAATGGGGAAGACAATGGCCGCACACATGCACCAGTTCCCTTCTATGTTTCCTCTAACGGATATGGTGTGTTGATTGATGCTGCCCGTTACATCACTGTTTATGCTGGGTCAGGGGTAAGAACGGATGCTAAAAATCCACCAGAATTGATGGACAGGAATACCAACAAGAAATGGAGTGCGCATCCTTATTCAGATGCAGTAGAAATATTGGTTCCTGCAGATGGTGCAAGCATTTATGTGTTTGAAGGCCCAACGCCCATGCAGGTTGTGCAGCGCTATAACCTCATGAATGGTGGTGGATACCTTCCGCCCAAATGGGGCCTTGGCTTTACCCAACGTGTGCCCACTTTGTATTCGCAAACAGATATTTTAAAGGAGGTGCAGCAGTTCAAGGAGCATGCCTTCCCCCTTGATTTTATTGGTGTTGAGCCTGGTTGGCAGAGCATGGCCTATCCTTGTACGTTTGAGTGGGACAAGACAAGGTTCCCTGCTCCACAGGCATTTATTGATGCTCTTTCGCATCAGGGAATTCGTGCCAATCTTTGGCTCAATCCATATGTTTCTCCCGTGGGCTCACTCTATCCAAAACTTAAACCATTGTCTGGATCGCATACGGTCTGGAATGGCATTGTTCCAGACATAACAATCCCCAAGACCCAGCAAATCCTGAAGGAGCATTTTTTCAAGCAGCACCTGCAGTTGGGTGTAAGTGGATATAAAATGGATGAGACAGATGGATACGACAGTTGGCTTTGGCCCGATGTTGCCAGTTTTCCCTCAGGTTTTTCTGCTGAACAAATGCGACAAATCTATGGGTTGAAAATGCAACAAATGACCGCAGGTTGGTTCAGGGAAACCAACAAGCGAACCTATGGTTTGACAAGGGCTTCCAATGCAGGTGCAAGCGGAATGCCCTATGTCATTTACAATGATTATTACAACCACAAGGATTTTATCACGGCCCTTGTGAACAGTAGTTTCGCGGGCGTTTTGTGGACGCCTGAGGTAAGGGCTTCGAAGACGGCAGAGGAGTGGGTGCGGAGAATTCAATCTGTCTGTTTTTCTCCTATGGCCATGTTGAATGCATGGGCCGATGGCACCAAGCCCTGGTCTTTTCCAGAAGTAGAGAAAGCTGTACAGGAAGTTGCCCAGTTGAGAATGCAGTTGTTACCCTATATCTACAATTGTTTTGCCCAATATCATTTTGAAGGCAAGCCCCCATTTCGTGCCATGCAATTGGTTGAGGGTTTTGGTTTTTCTTCAAAGACAACGGATGTGAAATTGGATGCTACTGCAAACCCTTATGCCGTCAAGAAAAGATCAGATATCAAGGATCAATACATGATGGGCGATAATATTTTGGTGGCACCCATGTTTGCAGGCGAAAAGACCAGAACCGTTTATTTTCCTGAAGGGAAATGGTATGATTTTTATACAGGCGAGTATGTAGCAGAAAATCAGCCATTGGTTATCACTGCATCACTGGAAAAAATTCCTTTGTTTGTTCGTGATGGAGGAATCATCCCCATGGTGCCTCCCCATTTTCATGCCCCTGCTCCCGGTGAAAAG
>JBJOOI010000021.1:0-10263 GCA_046051375.1 Bacteroidota bacterium
TGGCGTCAAGCCAACAAGTACAAAGTGCCGCGCTTGGCCTTTGTCAACAAAATGGACCGCAGCGGTGCAGACTTCCTCATGGTTGTTCGCCAGGTGAAAGAAATGCTGGGTGCTAAGGCCGTGCCTTTGCAGCTTCCGATTGGTGCCGAAGACAATTTTACCGGTGTGGTAGACTTGATCAAAATGAAGGGAATCATTTGGCACATGGAAACTGAAGGGATGACCTTTGATGAGATTCCAGTTCCAGCTGACATGGTGGAAGAAGCCAACGAATGGAGGCAGAACCTCATCGAAGCAGTTGCTGAATATGACGATAAATTATTGGAGAAATTCTTTGATGATCCAACCACTATCTCAGAAGATGAGGTGCACGAAGCCATCCGCAAGGCGGCCATCGACCTCAGCATTGTTCCAATGATGTGTGGTTCATCTTTCAAGAACAAAGGTGTACAAACCGCACTGGATGCAGTTTGCCGCTATCTCCCTTCACCTGTAGATATTGATGCCGTTGAAGGTATCAATCCTGACAATGGAGAAACAGTTTCCCGCAAGCCCGAGGCTTCTGAGCCTTTTGCAGCCCTTGCATTCAAAATCATGACCGATCCATTTGTGGGAAGGTTGGCCTTCTTCAGGGTTTATTCTGGTCATCTTGATGCTGGTTCTTATGTGCTGAATGTAAGAAGTGGTAAGAAAGAGCGTATCAGCCGTATCATGAAAATGTTTGCCAACAAGCAGAATCCGATCGACTTTATTGAAGCGGGAGATATTGGTGCAGCCGTAGGTTTCAAAGAAATCAAAACTGGTGATACCCTTTGCGATGAAAATCATCCAATTGTTTTGGAGAACATGTTCATTCCAGAACCGGTTATCTCTGTGGCTGTGGAGCCCAAGGCCCAAGCTGACGTAGACCGCATGGGAATGGCCATTGCGAAATTGGTCGAGGAAGATCCAACCCTGCGTGTCAGGACCGATGAGGAAACAGGACAAACCATCCTCAGTGGTATGGGTGAGCTTCACCTTGAGATCATTGTTGACCGTATGCGCAGGGAATTCAAGGTGGAAGTCAATCAGGGTGCTCCTCAGGTTGCTTATAAAGAAGCATTCAATGCCACTATCCAGCACCGTGAAACCTTGAAAAAGCAAACGGGTGGTCGCGGTAAGTTCGCCGATATTGTATTCGAATTCGGACCTGCCGATGCAGAATGGCTTACTGAGAATCCAGGAAAATCAATGCAATTTGTCAATGATATTTTTGGAGGATCCATTCCAAGGGAATTCATACCTGCCATCCAGAAAGGCTTTGAGCAATCAATGAATACCGGCGTATTGGCCAACTACCCTGTAGAGAGCATGAAGGTCAGGATTTATGACGGAAGCTTCCACCAGGTTGACTCTGATTCAATGTCATTCGAACTTTGTGCCAAAGGTGGTTTCCGTGAAGCAGCCCGCAAAGCAAAACCTGTTTTGCTTGAGCCAATCATGAAAATCGAGGTAATTACCCCAGAGCAATACATGGGAGACGTTACAGGAGATTTGAACAGGAGAAGGGGTATGCTTGAAGGAATGGACAGCAGGGCAGGAGCCCAGGTCATCAAGGCCAAGGTTCCGTTGAGCGAAATGTTCGGCTATGTTACCCAGCTCCGTTCTTTGTCTTCAGGTCGTGCATCATCTACCATGGAGTTCTCGCACTATAACCCTGCTCCGAACAATATCGCCGAAGAGGTGATTGCCAGGGTAAAAGGCAAGACCAAAGAGTAAATACAATTACCTGTTAATCAGTATATTAGGCCCTGGATTCGTCCGGGGCCTATTTATTTTTGAAAATAGGTACATTTCCGCGGAAAAATCAGGCATTTTGTTTTGTAAGTTTAAAACAAATCCATACTTTTGCATCCCATTTAAAAAATGGTCATTTAACTATGTCACAGCGAATCAGGATAAAATTACAGTCATACGACCATAATCTGGTTGATAAATCAGCGGAGAAGATTGTGAAAACAGTACGCAGTACTGGAGCAGTAATTACTGGTCCAATTCCTTTGCCTACGCAAAAAAGGATTTTCACTGTGTTGAAATCACCACACGTTAACAAGAAAGCGCGTGAGCAGTTCCAACTCTGCACACACAAGCGTTTGCTTGATATTTACACTTCATCTTCACGTACCGTGGATGCATTGAGCAAGCTCGATCTTCCAAGTGGTGTAGATGTAGAAATCAAGGCCTGATGAGGTCAGGTGCTCCTCAAAGCGGCACCGCAGTTCTTTATTATTCATCTCCCAATTGATTGCCGTTGGCATGAGAAAAAGGAGCGCTGAAAATCAATTTTGTCTCTCTAAAGAGAGTTGAAATATAAACAGGCCCTTCGAGGTTTGTTTACTGTCGGTACTTCCCTCCTGAAGATTTGGGAAAAAGGAAAAGGTCGATGGCAAACTGGGATTGAAGCGAGGTGTCCCCTCACTGTCCATTTAACCGAAAAGGGTATAAACAAAGTACAATGAAAGGAATTATCGGAAAAAAAATCGGGATGACCAGTATCTTCGGTCCCGACGGGAAGCAGATCTCCTGCACCGTCATCGAAGCTGGTCCATGTGTTGTGACACAGGTCAAGTCAAAGGAAAGCGACGGTTATACCGCCCTCCAGCTCTCTTATGGTGAAAAATCCGAAAAAAGAGCTATCGCTTCAGAAAAAGGCCATTTTGCTAAGGCCTCTTCTACTCCAAAAAGTTTTGTAAAAGAATTCAGGGATTACAGTCTTGAAAAGGCCCTCGGTGAATCCATCACATGTGAAATTTTCGCAGAAGGCGAAAAGGTTGATGTGGTTGGTACTACCAAGGGTAAAGGTTTTCAGGGTGTTGTAAAGCGCCATGGTTTCAGTGGTGTTGGTCAACAATCTCATGGTCAGCATGACCGTCAACGTGCTCCTGGTTCCATCGGTAACTCTTCCGATGCATCAAGGGTATTCAAGGGAATGCGCATGGCCGGCCGCATGGGTGGCGATCGTGTTAAGGTAAAGGGCTTGAAGGTCGTAAAGATCTTTGCTGAAAAGAATTATGTTCTTATCAGTGGTTCCATTCCAGGACACAACGGCTCCATTGTTTATATTCAGAACTAATTCAACGCAGCGATCATGCAAGTAGACGTATTATCAATATCAGGAAGCAAGACCGGCAGGACAGTGGATCTGCCGGAAGATATATTTGGTGCAGAACCAAACAACCATGTGATTTATCTTGCCGTTAAGCAGTATTTGGCTGCCCAGCGCCAGGGTACTCACAAGGTCAAGACCCGTGCCGAAGTACAGGGTGCCAGCCGCAAGCTGCACAAGCAAAAAGGTACAGGTGGTGCCCGTAAAGGTAATATCCGCAACCCTTTGTATAAAGGTGGTGGTACCATTTTCGGACCAAAGCCCCACAGCTATGACATCAAACTTAACCGCAGGGTTAAGGATTTGGCTAAAATCAGCGCGCTCAGCCACAAAAGCAAAGCCAACGCAATCCTTGTTGTTGAAGACCTCCAATTGGATGCTCCAAAGACAAGTGCATTTGCAAGCATGCTGAAAGGCCTGAATGTAAGCAACAAGAAATCATTGTATGTAATGCCTGATCTGATTGAAAATGTATTTGTAAGCGCAAGGAATATTCCTTCTGTCCTTACTGCAGTTCTTTCGGACATCAACACTTACGATGTAATGAATGCCGACGTACTTGTTTTGACAGAATCTGCAGCAAAATTGTTTGTAGAGATGGAAGAGGGTGCTGAAGCTTAATTGATTTATTAAAAATTTAAACAAGAGATATGAAACTTGCTGATGTTCTGGTAAAGCCCATTCTTTCTGAGAAGGCAAACCAGCTTTCAGAAAAAAATCGCGTTTATTCTTTCAAAGTTGCCAGATTTGCCAACAAATTGGAGATTAAGAAAGCGGTTGAAGATTTCTATGGTGTGACAGTTGAAGATGTAAGAACAGCAGTTGCTCCTGCAAAGAGCAAAAGCCGTTTTACAAAGGCAGGTGTGATCAGCGGTAGGAAGCCTTCTTTCAAGAAAGCTTATGTAACTGTTGGAGAAGGTGAAACCATTGACCTGTACGCAAACATTTAATTGAAAAGAAGCCCTAAAGGCAAAAAAATAAAAACATGCCATTAAAGAAGTACAAACCCATTACAGCGGGAACCAGGTGGAGGATAGGCAATGCTTATGCTGAAGTTACCACATCAACTCCTGAGAAATCTCTTCTTGAGACAGTAAAGAAGACCGGTGGTAGGAATGCCCAAGGTCATCGCTCCATGCGTTATATCGGAGGCGGTAACAAAAAAATGTACCGTATCATCGACTTCAAGCGCAACAAACATGAGGTTCCTGCCAAGGTAGCTTCTATCGAATACGATCCAAACAGGACCGCTTTCATTGCATTGCTGAACTATGCTGATGGTGAAAAGCGTTATATGCTTGCTCCTCAAGGTTTGGAAGTGGGCATGACTGTTGTCAGTGGTAACGCAGTTGCTCCTGAAGTTGGTAACGCTTTGATGATGAAGAATATGCCTCTTGGTACCAATATTCACAACATTGAAATGCAGCCTGGTCAGGGCGGAAAGATTGCACGCAGTGCAGGTACTTCAGCACAATTGACCAACAAGGAAGAAAAATACGCAGTATTGAAAATGCCTTCAGGCGAATTGAGAAAAGTACTGATCAATTGTTTCGCGACAGTTGGTGTACTCTCCAATTCTGACCATAGCCTTGAAAGCATGGGTAAGGCGGGTAGAAATCGTTGGAAAGGTATTCGTCCACGTACCCGTGGTGTTGCAATGAACCCAGTTGATCATCCGATGGGTGGTGGTGAAGGTCGTTCTTCTGGTGGTCACCCACGCAGCCGTACAGGTAAATACGCCAAGGGTGAAAAAACCAGGACACGTGGTAAGGGTAGCGATAAGCTGATCCTTCAACGCAAGAATGGTAAAAAGCTCGCTAAATAATCACAAGAAAAGAACACATAACAAGAAACCAATATTATGGCTCGTTCAATAAGAAAAGGTCCGTATGTAGCGGCCAAGCTAGAGAAGAAGGTTGAAGCGATGAATGACGGAAAGTCTAAAAGGGCAGTGGTAAAAACATGGAGCCGCAGAAGCACCATTACTCCTGATTTTGTTGGACATACTTTCGCTGTTCACAACGGAAACAAGTTCATCCCTGTATATGTTACTGAATTCATGGTAGGGCATAAGCTCGGAGAATTTTCTCCCACCAGGAACTTCAGGGGTCACTCAAGCAAGAAAGTTTAAAAACAGTTTTCGGACTGATATTCCCGAGAACAGAAAAAATATATTATGGAAGCAATAGCAAAATTGAGAAATCATCCCACATCCCCTCGAAAGATGCGTCTTTTGGCGGATCATATCCGTGGCATGAAAGTTGAACAAGCAGTAGCCATCCTTGATCATCATCCTCAGCACAGCGCAACACCCCTTCGCAAGTTGGTGATGTCTGCAGTGAGCAACTGGAAACAAAAAAATGAAGGTGGTAATGTTGAGGCATTGATTGTAAAAACCATCTTTGTTGATGGGGCACGCAGCATCAAGAGAATGCTTCCAGCTCCTCAAGGTAGGGCTTATCGTATGCGCAAACGCAGCAATCACGTTACAGTAATTGTTGACGTAAAAAATTAAGAACTTTCAAACTGAATCATAATGGGTCAAAAAACGAATCCAATTGGCAATAGGTTAGGCATCATCCGCGGATGGGAGAGTAACTGGTACGGAAGCAAGAAAGATTATGCTCAGAAGCTGATCGAAGACACCAGGATCCGTGGTTATCTCAACGCCCGTATCAACAAGGGTGGCATTGCAAAAATTGTTATTGAGCGTACACTCAATAAGCTCATCATCACCATCCATACCTCAAAGCCTGGTATCATCATTGGTAAAGGCGGTGGAGAGGTTGACAGGATCAAGGAAGAGTTGAAAAAACTCACCGGAAAGGATGATGTTCAAATCAACATTCTTGAGATCCGCAGGCCTGAACTGGATGCTCAGATTGTTGGCGAAACCATTGCCAAGCAAATTGAGAACCGTATCAACTTCAAGCGTGCCATCAAAATGGCGATTGCTTCAACCATGCGCCTCGGTGCTGAAGGAATCAAAATCAAGGCTAGCGGTCGTTTGGGTGGTGCAGAGATTGCCCGTTCTGAAGAAATCAAGCAAGGAAGGGTTCCTCTCCATACATTCAGGATGGATATTGACTACGCTTCAGTTTATGCTCAAACTGTTTATGGAAAAATTGGTTTGAAAATCTGGATATGTAAAGGTGAAGTTTTGGCCAAGCGTGATTTGAATCCAAACTTTGTAAGCGGAACAAAATCTGAAGGTCCAGAAAGAAGAGATTCTCGTCCAGCAGGTGGTCGTGATGACAGACGTGGCGGCGGTGGTCGTGATGACAGACGTGGTGGTGGCGGAAGAGACCGCAGAGGATAATAATTTTTAAAAGGGTATTCAATAAAAATACTTCAACATGTTACAACCAAAAAGAACGAAACACAGGAAGGCGCAGAAAGGAAGAATCAGGGAAGTTGCCAAAAGAGGCACATCTCTTGCATTCGGATCATTTGGACTGAAGGCGATGGAACCTGTATGGATGACAAACAGGCAAATTGAAGCAGCGCGTCAGGCAATGACACGTGCCATGAAAAGAGAAGGAAACGTTTGGATCAGGGTTTTCCCTGACAAGCCTATCACCCGCAAACCACAAGAGGTAAGGATGGGTAAAGGTAAGGGTAACCCTGAATTCTGGGCAGCCGTTGTAGAACCAGGCAGGATCCTTTTCGAAGTTGAGGGAGTAACCATGGAAGTGGCCCAAGAAGCCATGCACCTGGCAGCTGCAAAACTGCCTATCAAAACCAAATTTATTGTTCGCAGGGATTTTGCGGCATAAGGATTAAGAAAGTTAAACAACTTACACATGTCAAAGAAGATTGATTTTTTGAAAAGCCTTACTGGACTGAGTGAATCAGACATCAAGGCTAAAATAACAGAAGACGAGTTGCGTTTGAAAAAAATGCAGTTTGCTCATGCCATTACGCCTCTTGAAAATCCAATGAGTATCAGGGCACTGAGAAAGGACATTGCGAGGCTTAAGTCTGAGTTGAAAAAAAGAGCACTTGCTTAGTCTAGGATAAATTTTAAAAATAAATCCGGACTTGGGCCGGGATCTAAAATAAAAAGAAATGGTTGACAGAAAACTTCGCAAAACCAAAACGGGTTCAGTTACCAGTGACAAGATGGACAAGACCATTACAGTTGCTGTTGAAAGGAAAGTAAAGCACCCTATCTATGGAAAGTTCGTTAAAAAGACGACCAAGTTCCATGCACACGATGAGACAAATGAGGCAAAGCCAGGTGATGTGGTGAGAATCATGGAAACAAGGCCACTCAGCAAAACAAAACGCTGGAGGCTGGTAGAAATAATTGAAAAAGCCAAATAGGTCTTCACGAAAGTCAAAAAGACAAATCGTTTAACCAAACGGCATAAGCCGGATAAAATATAATAAAATGATTCAGCAAGAATCCAGATTGAATGTAGCAGACAACAGCGGTGCCAAAGAAGTACTTTGTATCCGTGTATTGGGTAACAGTGGACAGGATTATGCCAAAATCGGTGATAAGATTGTTGTTACTGTTAAGGATGCAATCCCTGCCGGTGGTATCAAAAAAGGTACTGTTGCTAAAGCTGTTATTGTTCGTACAAAGAATAAGCTTCGCAGAAAAGACGGTTCTTATATCCGTTTCGATGATAATGCAGTGGTAATCCTCAATGCTTCTGACGAGCCAAGGGGTACACGTATCTTCGGACCAGTTGCCCGTGAACTGAGGGATAAAGGATATATGAAAATTATTTCACTTGCACCCGAAGTCCTTTAATTGAGTATAAACTGCGTGATCAACGCTTAAAATAAAGAAGATGAGTACTAGATTCAAACCCAAGTTCAATATTAAAAAAGGTGACACCGTTGTGGTCATCGCGGGAGACGACAAGGATCCCAAGAAGCCACGCAAGATTCTCGAAGTGTTTCCTGAGAAATCACGTGTGCTGGTTGAAGGCGTTAATATTGTTACACGCCACACCAAGCCTTCTGCCCAAAACACCAAAGGTGGATTGGTTAAAAAGGAAGCTTCTGTGCACATCAGCAATGTGATGCTTTGGGATGCCAAGAAAGAAGAGGCTACCAAGGTTAAAAGAACCAGGGAGAATGGTAAATTAGTAAGAATTTCTAAAAAGTCAGGGGAGGTAATCAAATAATGAGCACATCAACGTATACACCCAGGTTGCAGACAAAGTATCACAATGAAGTGATACCAGCGCTGATGAAAAAATTCAGTTACACTTCAGTAATGCAAGTGCCAAAAATCACCAAGATCTGTTTGAACAGAGGTGTTAATGGAGCTGTTGCTGATAAAAAGTTGATTGATATTGCTATCGATGAGCTGACTACAGTAACTGGACAAAAAGCTGTTGCTACCAAGTCAAAGAAAGATATCTCTAACTTTAAGTTGAGAAAGAACATGCCCATTGGCGCACGTGTGACTTTACGCGGTGTTAAGATGTTCGAATTTCTTGATAGGTTGATTTCTGCATCTCTTCCTCGTGTTCGTGACTTTAAGGGCGTAAGTGAAAAAGCTTTCGACGGACGTGGAAATTACACACTTGGCGTTACCGAGCAAATCATTTTCCCTGAAATTGATATTGACAAGGTTACCAAGATCACCGGTATGGATATTACTTTCGTAACTACAGCCAAGAACAATGAAGAGGCTTATGAGTTGCTGAAAGAAATGGGGATGCCATTTAAAAACATGAAAAAGGATTAATCGAAATCTAATTTGGGCGTGAGCCCGGGTTCAACACAATAAAGAACATATGGCAAAAGAATCGGTAAAAGCCAGACAAAGGAAAAGAGAGAAAATGGTCGAAAAGTTTGCAGAAAAACGTGCAGCACTAAAAGCAGCAGGTGAATGGCAGGCATTGGATCAACTTCCCAAAAACTCTTCAAAAGTACGCCTCAAGAACAGGTGCCAGCTCACTGGTCGTCCTAAAGGCTATATGAGATTTTTTGGTCTCTCAAGGGTAACCTTCCGCGACATGGCTCTTTCAGGTAAGATTCCTGGCGTTACAAAAGCAAGCTGGTAATCCGAACGTAAACAGAACTACTACTCAATAACTTAAACCGAAGTAATCCCAGTGTTGGGACTAAGGAGGAACAAAATATGACAACAGATCCAATTGCAGATTTCCTGACAAGGGTCAGAAATGCACAGATGGCGGGGCACAGAATCGTTGAGATTCCAGCTTCTAACCTCAAAAAGCGTATCACTGAGATACTCTACAACCAAGGATATATCCTCAAATACAAATTTGAGGATGATTCCAAGCAAGGTGTGATCAAAATCGCCTTGAAGTATGATGCAATCAGCAAAGAGCCTGCTATCAAAACTTTGGAGCGTGTATCACGTCCAGGTCTTAGGCAGTATGCCAAGCCGGTTGAATTCAAAAGAGTAAAGAACGGACTGGGTGTTGCCATTCTTTCTACTTCAAAAGGTGTAATGACCGACAAAGACGCCAAGTCACAGAATGTGGGTGGTGAAGTGCTTTGTTACATTTATTAATCATAATCTTTCCTTGTCGGGAAGTTTGGATTGCGCACTAAGTTTTCTATACGGAACTGAAACCATCCAGGCAATACCTCAGGGATTTAAAACCAGAATACTATGTCTCGTATAGGTAAAAAACTGATTGAACTTCCTGCAGGTGTAACACTTACTGTTGGTACAGGTAATGTAGTAACAGTAAAAGGGCCTAAAGGCCAACTCACGCAGGATTTAGACCGTGATATCTCGGTTGAAATCAATGGAAATATCGTTGAATTGAAGCGTCCTACAGATCAAATCAGGCATCGCGCTCTTCATGGTCTTTCAAGGGCTTTGGTTAATAACCTCGTTGTAGGTGTCACTACAGGTTTCAAAAAGGAACTTGAATTGGTGGGTGTTGGTTATAAAGCTTCCAGCCAAGCCAATATCCTGGACCTTTCCCTTGGTTATTCTCACAACATCATTTTTGAAATTCCAAGTGAATTGTCAGTCAGGACAACTCAGGAAAAAGGGGATAATCCACGCATTTTCCTGGAAGGTTCAGATAAACAACTGCTTGGACAGGTTGCTGCCAAGATCAGGGGCCTCAGAAAACCTGAACCATACAAAGGAAAAGGTGTGAAATACAAGG
>JBJOOI010000022.1:0-10170 GCA_046051375.1 Bacteroidota bacterium
AATCGTTTTGACAAGGGAGGCACCCGTGGCAAGCATCGGGTCGCAGAGGATCATCACCCGGTTGTCAATTGCCGGGCAGGCAAGGTATTCAAGGCTGATCTCAAAACTGCCATCTGCGTGATGCTTTCGGTAGGCCGCAATAAATGCATTGTCAGCCTTGTCGAAATAATTCAGCATTCCCTGGTGCAGGGGCAAGCCAGCCCTCAGGATGGTACCCAGCACGGGTTGTGTTTGCAGTAGTTTTGATTTTGAAATGCCCAAGGGGGTGGTAATATCCTGCTCTTCCCAGGGAAGGGATTTGCTGATTTCATAGGCGATGATTTCGCCAATGCGCTCAATATTCCTGCGGAACCGCATTCTGTCACCCTGAACTGCGGTATCCCTCAACTCGCTGATCCAGTTGCTGACAAGTGAATGGTTTTCACTTAAGTTTTTGACCATACAATACTTTAATTTCGGGGTATCTTACAAAATTAAACATTATCTATGTTATATCGCGTGATTGGGGTCATGAGTGGTAGTTCATTGGATGGATTGGACCTTGCATTTGTTGAAATTGAAGAGTTGGGAGGACAATGGCAGTACAACCTGATAAAGGCAGACTGTTATCCTTATCCAACGGATTGGCAGACCAAGTTAAGCCAGGCACCTAAATTGGCTGCAGTGGATTTTGTTAAATTGGATGCTGAGTACGGGAAGTATATCGGTGATCAGATCAACCAGTTTATCGAAGCCAACCAGTTGGAATACAAGGTTGGATTGATTGCATCCCATGGACACACCGTATTCCATGTTCCTGGCTCACATTCTATTCAAATAGGAGCAGGTGCTGCAATCGCCGCCAGGACGGCACTTCCGGTTGTGTCAGACCTTCGCTCCCTGGATGTGGCCCTGGGCGGACAAGGTGCACCGATTGTTCCCATGGGAGAGAAGCTGTTGTTTTCTTCACACCGATATTTTTTAAACATAGGAGGGATTGCCAATATATCTTTCAATGGGGATGCTTTTTATGATGCGTTTGATGTTTGCCCGGCCAATCGTGTGCTGAACTTGCTGGCCAATGCTGTAGGAAAGGAATTTGATGAGAATGGCCAGATGGCATCTGCCGGCCGCATCAACGAAATATTGCTGGATCGATTGAATGCAAAGGAGTATTACTTGCAAGATTATCCAAAATCACTGGCCAATGAATTTGGAACGGAAGACATTCTCCCATTGATCAATTCATTTGCTTTGGATCCGGCTGATGCACTGGCCACCTTTGTTGAACATGTTGCGGTACAGGTGGCTGCTGCAGTTGAACGCATCAGTCAAAAGAGGACGGTTGATCCTACGAGGGAGAAGCTATTGGTTACCGGTGGGGGTGCCCTGAATGGGTACCTTGTTTCTCGCCTTGAGAAACATCTTTCTCCTTATGCCATGGAAATAGATGTTCCGGACCAAGCCACTTTGCAATACAAAGAGGCCCTTGTCATGGCCTTGTTGGGCGTACTCCGGTGGAGGGAAGAGGAAACCGTCATCCAAACGGTAACCGGTGCATCGCGGGCAAGTGTTGGTGGGGCACTTTGGTTGGGTGGAGATTGATTTTTTTGTTAATCAAGATGGGCATCGCTCAAACAAACAGCAACATGATGCCTGCTGCCACCATGAGCAGGAGCGCAGCAATGCCAAGAATATTGGACCAGGGTTTATTGGTATAATCGCCCATGATTTTTTTGTTGTTGCTTACCAGCAAGATGATGAAGATTAACAATGGCGCTGTCAAACCATAAATGATGGCGGTAATCACCAATGCCCTGACTGGAGAAATGCCAGTGAAGTTGATGCAAATCGCAATGAGGATTGAAATCACCATGACAAAATAAAATCCCTTGGCTTCATGGAATTTTTTATTCAGTCCCTCGGTCCAACTCATCGTTTCACTCACCATATAAGACAAGGATCCAGCCAATACCGGAATGGCCAATAATCCGGTGCCAATCACACCGGTGGCAAAAAGCAGATATGCCAGGTCGCCCGCCAATGGTTTGAGCGCAAGTGCTGCCTGGTCTACTGTTTCGATTTCGGCAAGATGTGTATCATGCAATACCGTGCCTGTTGAAAGAATGATGAAAAAGAAGACCAGGTTGGAAAAAAATATGCCAGACTTGATATCGATTTGCATGCCTTGGATAATCTTTTTGTCCACCACCAGTTTTCTTTCTTCCACTTCTTCCACTTCCATGGATGTTTGCCAGAAAAAAAGATAGGGGGAGATGGTGGTTCCCAAAATGCCTATGATGATCAACAGATACTCCCTGCTCAAAATCATCTTTGGAACAAATGCTGCCCAAAGCACAGCTTTCCAGTCTTGTGTTGTGAGAAAAGGAACAATGATATAACAGAGCAGTGATAGGCAGAGCCATTTGAGGTAGAGTGAAATTTTGGAATAGGGCAGCACTACAATGGCATAGGAGATGATGAGCCCAAAGCCAATGCTGAAAAATGGTGCAGGAACAGCAGGAAAGAGCATGTTGGATACCGCCCCCATACCAGCAAGGTCAGCACTGATGTTTAAAATAATGGCGGTAAAACTTATGCCAACAATGAGCAGTACAAGCCATCTGGGATAGAACATTTTGATCGTGCCTATCAGGCCTTTGTTGGTAACCAGTCCAATCCTTGCACACATTTCCTGCAAAGCGGCCATCAAGGGAAAAGTAAATACTGCTGTCCACAGTGCAGCTAACCCAAACATGGCACCGGCCTGTGAATAGGTGGCAATACCGGAAGGGTCATCATCACTGGCTCCGGTCACCAATCCTGGGCCAAAACCACGTTTGATCTTCTTCAGTATCCTGGCCTTGAAATTTTTCAGTTCCATGTTAAACGATGATAAGCCATTGCCTGATGATTTGCACCAACCCCCATTTAAATATTGTCAAAACCTTTCGAAAAATAAAAAACCAGGCGATTTGCCTGGTTTTCACTGTTATTTATATCCCCATTTTTTCATGATGTTGATGTCTTCCTCTGCACATACCAACGGGGTTTTACCTTGATAGGATTCCTGTTCAATGATAAAATGTTTTGTTCCGGATGCCCTGCCAAGATCAATGATTGATTTGATGGGAACCACGCCCTTTCCAAGAATGGTAGACTCAAAAGGTTCATGTCCTTCTGTTGCCTTGATCTCATCTTTTACATGCATTGATTCAAACCTGCCGGGATATTGTTTCATGACATCAAGCGCCTTCGCCCCTCCGTTGAGCATGTTACCGATATCCAGCTGTTGCATCACCAGATTGGGATCGGTCTCAGCAAGGATGATATCGAAAAGCACCTTGCCTTCCACTTTTTCATTGAACTCAAAATCGTGGTTGTGGTAACCGAATTTCATCCCGAACTTTTTGCAGAGCTCGCCAGAACGGTTGAAGATTTCCATAAATGATTTCAAATCACTCATGTTTTTTCTCTTGCTTTCCTCCAGCCATGGGCTGATCACAAATGATTGACCCATTGCGGCTGCATCTTCTACTGTATATTTCCATTCATTGGTGAAGTCTTTTTTTGAAGCATCCCAATGCCTGGCATCCAACACAGTATGGCCGCTGGGCATGCTCATCCCAAAGCCGTTCAATATTTTTTTGAATTCTGAGACAGTCCAGCCATAGAATTTCCTGTTGGCATAGTTGGCATGCTCAACATGCCTGTATCCCATGTCAGAGAGTTGTTTCAGCGTACCCAGGGGGTCTGCCTTCATGTCAGCTCTTACAGAGTAGAGTTGGATACCGGTGAGCTCACCTTTTTTTGCTGCTGCAAAAATATTTTGCTGGAACAATGACACACCGGCTGCTGCCAATGCACTGTTGCGAATGAAACTTCTTCTGGAATTGATCATGTTTCGTTTTTAAGTTAACTGTGCTGTTAAATTACAAAAAAACTTTGTTAAGTTTTAAAGATTCCACCACCCCGCCGAGCCGATTCACTTCGTTCATCTGTCTCGGCACCCCTCCAACCAGAGGTTGGTAAACCTGTCCAGGAGGGGAGTTTTTAGCTTTATTAATCAGAAAACTTTTTATAGGAAGGGAGCTGTCCTGCTTTTCTTGCATTTTTTAAGTCCTGCAGGCGGCCCAGCGTAGACAAGCGTTCCGCCTTCGTCTCCAGCTTCAGGCCCTAATTCAATCGCCCAATCTGCAGACTTGATTACATCGGTATTGTGTTCAATCACGATGATGGTATGACCCTGGTCTACCAGGGCATTGAAAGAAGTCAATAGTTTTTTGATGTCATGGAAATGCAGACCAGTGGTGGGTTCATCAAAAATGAACATGATTTTATCCTGATGCCCTTTGCCTCTTCCGAGAAAACTTGCCAGCTTTACCCTTTGTGCTTCTCCACCCGAAAGTGTTCCGCTGGATTGACCCAGTTTGACATAGCCAAGCCCCACATCTGTCAGGGGTTTCAATTTGCCTGAAATCTCTTTCTCGTCCTGGAAGAATGCGATGGCTTCGTCTACACTCAATTCAAGCACATCATAGATATTCTTACCTCTGTATTGGACTTCCAATACTTCTTCCTTGAATTTTTTTCCTCCACAACTTTCGCAGGTCAGGTGAACATCAGCCAGGAACTGCATTTCAACCGTTTGTTCACCCTCGCCTTTGCAGGCATCGCAACGTCCTCCATCTACATTGAAGGAAAAATGCTTGGGAAGGTATCCCCTGATTTTACTCAGCGGCTGTGAGGAATAAAGGTCCCGGACACCATCCCAGGCCTTGATATACGTCACAGGGTTGCTGCGCGATGATTTGCCAATGGGGTTTTGGTCGATCATCTCTACCTGTTTGATCAGGTCGGGGTTTCCGGAAATTTGTTTGTGCGCGCCGGGTCGGTCTGATATACCAGATATGCTTTTTTCCATCGCAGGAAAAAGAATACGCTTTACCAATGTTGTTTTTCCGCTTCCACTCACCCCACTTACTACAGTGAAGATGCCCAGAGGGAAATCCACATCAATGTGTTTGAGGTTGTTTTCATGAGCATCTTCAACGCGGATATAATTTTTCCATGGACGAATCTTCTCAGGAACCTCAATCGACATATCACCCCTCAGGTATTTTGCAGTCAGGCTTTTTTCTGATTTGATCAGTTCTTTATAATTGCCTGCCGCCACCACTTCTCCACCCTGATGGCTGGCCAGAGGGCCCATGTCAATAATATGATCGGCTTCGCGCATCATCAGTTCGTCGTGTTCCACCACTACAACCGTATTGTCCAGGTCTCTGAGGTTCTTCAATACCTTGATCAGACGCTCTGTATCTCTGCTGTGCAGTCCTATCGAGGGTTCATCCAGGATATACAGCGAATTGGTGAGGTTGCTACCAAGGCAGCGGGTCAATTGAATCCGCTGGCTTTCTCCTCCACTGAGGCTGTTGGCCAGCCTTTCAAGTGAAAGATAGCCCAATCCAACATCCAGCATGGTGTCAACCCGCTGGTTGATTTCAATCAGTATTCTTTTGGCAATGCTTTCCTGGTAAGTGGAAAGTTTGAGATCCTTGAACCAAATGGCCAGGTCTCTGACCGGCATCCTGCAAAGTTCACCGATATGCCTGTTGTTGACTTTTACATACAAGGCGTCTTTTCGCAAGCGATATCCCTCGCAGGAGGTGCATAAGGTTCTGCCCCGGTATCTTGAAAGCAAGACCCTGAACTGAACCTTGTATAGGTTTTCTTCTACTTCCTTGAAAAACGCGTTGATGCCCAGGGCGGGTTTGCTGCCCTTCCACAAAAGGTCTTTCTGTGCCTGTGTAAGGTCGGCATAGGGACGGTGGATGGGGAAATCAAATTGCTTGGATGTTTTGATGAATTGTTCTCTCCACCAGTTCATCTTATCGCCTTTCCAGGGGGCCACAGCACCGTCAAAAACGCTCAAACGGTGGTCTGGAATGACCAAATCAGGGTCAATGCCCAGGATCTGGGAATAGCCTTCGCAAAGGGGACAGGCACCATAAGGATTGTTGAAGGAAAAAAGATTGGGAACCGGTTCTTCAAAACGCATGCCATCCAATTCAAAAAGATTGGAAAAACGATGCGGGTCTTTGTCATTTTTTTTGATGTAAAGGGCTCCTTCACCTTCATAAAAGGCCAATGACAGGGAATCCAGGATCCTGTTCTCCTCATCTTCATCAAAGTCCTTGGCCACGAAACGGTCAATCAATAAATAGGTTTCCCGTGTTGGCTTCCATTTTTTTTCTTCCAGCAATTCCTCTAACTGCAGAATTTCACCTGCACTGTTGTCATAAAGCCTTGAAAATCCTTTCTGCATCAGGATCCCCAGTTCTTCTGCTGGTTTTCTTTTGCTTCCCAAGGGAAATGAAGAAAGTAAATAAAGCTTGTCTCCGGCCTTGCATTTTTTGATATAGTCCAGTACATCGCGTACATCATCTTTCTTGACTTCATTGCCGGAAATGGGGGAATAGGTTTTTCCAACCCTGGCAAAAAGCAGCCGCATGTAATCGTAAATCTCTGTCATGCTGCCCACCGTAGAACGAGGAGTTCTGGTGATTACTTTTTGCTCAATGGCAACTGCCGGGCAAAGGCCAGCAATATGATCAACATCCGGCTTGTCCATGCGCATCATAAATTGCCTTGCATATGCACTCAGGCTCTCTGCATACCTTCTTTGACCCTCCGCAAACAGGGTGTCAATGGTCAGTGAAGATTTTCCGGAACCGGAAACACCCGTAACGACAATGAGCTTATTCCTAGGTATTTCTACTGATACGTTCCGTAAATTATGCATGCGGGCTCCCTGGATAAAAATGGAGTCACTGGGATGCATTTTTTTTTCTGTTTTCTTCTTTTCCTTTGCTGTTGCGGGTTTTGGCATAATGAATTACAAATATAAAATTAAAGTTGCTTCAATACGTCGAGTACTTTTCCCGTCCTTTAAGAATACTTTGACATTTAATCGCTTATTGGCGTTACAAAAAAATACCTAATCGCCAAAATTAGGTTACTCAAAATTTTGATGTCAGTCAGATAATTTTAGTTTTGACATATGATATCGACGAAACGGTATCATAAATCCAAAAAAACCATTCCATGAAATCCTCTATCAACCTGACTGACCAGCAACTCATTTCGCTTTTTATCAATGGCGATTCCAATGCACTGGAGGAGTTGATCAAAAAGCACAAGGACAGGATATTCACCTCCATTGTTATCCTTGTAAAAGACCGAAGCCTTGCTGAAGATATTTTCCAAGAGGTATTCATCAAGATCATTGATACACTTCGTTCTGGTAGCTATACTGACGAGGGTAAATTTCTCCCTTGGGCATTGAGGATTGCGCACAATCTTTGTGTTGATCATTTCAGAAAAGTAAAGAGAACCCCGATTGTACACAGCAATGACGATCATGATATTTTTGAGAACCTCAACCTTTCCGAAGAAGGTGTTGAAGGAGTCATCATGAGGACACAAAGCCATGAGCGTGTTCGTCAAATGCTCGACATGCTTCCGCAAGACCAAAGGGAAGTAATTGTGCTCAGGCATTTTGCCAACCTAAGCTTCAAGGAAATTGCGGACAAGACCAATTGCAGCATCAATACAGCACTCGGAAGAATGCGTTACGGATTGATCAATCTTAGAAAATTAATGGTTGAGCACCAGGTTGCGCTCTAAAAAAATAGTTTTTTTCTCATTAGCAGTACGAGGGACCGTTTTCGGTCCCTCTCTTATTTTGTAGGATTGGAGAACGCGTCCAGCCCGCATTTCAGCCAACTGGCATAGGCAGATGCATCCGGGGTATAGCCTACAGGAGCGGTCAGTAATTTTTCGTCAGGTGAAATAGCCACATACCAGGGCTGAGAGGTGGCATTGAAATTTTCTGTCTGGAATAGACTCCATTTGTTGCCAACTGTTCTGATATTTACTGTTGCACCTGTTTTTGTGGTGTAGACCATTTGCTGATCCGCAGGGAGTACTTCTTTGTCATCCACATACAAGGAAACCAGGATGTATTTTTCCATCAATTCCTGTACTTCAGCTTTTGTCCATACATTTTCTTCCATCTTCCTGCAGTTGACACAGGCCCAACCAGTGAAGTCAATCAACAATGGCTTATTTTGTTTTTTTGCAAGGGCCAGTGCTTCATCATAATCTTTTAGTGGCTCGTCACAGTTTACCGGTTCGGCATAAATGCTATAGCAAACAGGTGGTGGAAATCCACTGACCAAACTGATATTGGCCCATTTTGTATTGGTGACACCCGGAGATATATACAGGGTAAATGCCAATACAGCAAAAGCAAATAATTTCCTGGGCAACGAAATTTTTTCTCCCTTGCTGTCGTGGGGGAACCTGATCCATCCCATGAGATAGGCAAAAAGGGAAAGGAAAATAAGGATCCAGATACCAAAGAAAATCTCCCTTTTGATGATAGACCAATGGGCCACGAGGTCAGCATTGGAAAGGAATTTAAGTGCCAATGCCAATTCGATGAAACCCAATACAACTTTGACGGTATTCAGCCAGCTGCCACTTTTGGGCAATGTATTCAACCATTGGGGAAACAGCGCAAACAAGGCAAAAGGAAGACCCAGTGCTACGCCAAATCCTGCCAAACCTGCGGTCAATGGCCATGCTCCCTGTGTTGCAGTACCCACCAGCAGTGTTCCCAGGATCGGCCCTGTACAGGAGAATGATACAATGGCCAAAGTAAGTGCCATGAAAAACACACCCGCCAGACCAGATCCTTGTTTTGCATTGGCAGAATTGGCCAGGTTTCCAGGAAGGGTGATTTCATAGTATCCAAAGAAGGAGATGGCAAAGAAGATGAAGATGGCAAAGAAAGCCGTGTTCAGGTAAACATTCGTTGCGATGTCGTTATAAATGGCCGGGTTCACATTTCCGATCAGGTGAAAAGGAATGCTGAAGGACACATAAATCAGAAAGATGAACAATCCGTACACAATGGCCAGGCGTTGACCCTTTTTTTTGTCTCCGCTATGTTTGGTAAAGTAAGAGACTGTCAGGGGGACCATTGGAAAAACACAGGGGGTAAGCAAGGCAAAAAGTCCGCCCAGCAATCCCAACAAGAAAATGGTGAGCAGGCTGTTTTTCTCTGTGGATGCTGAAGTACCACAGTCCTGAAGGGGTTTATTGGTGTCGAGCCCAGGAATCAGGATCCTGGTTTTGGCTGCAATGCCACCTTCCAATGCAATCTCGAATGATGCTGTTTCTCCGGGAAAAAAAGAATCATCCTTTCCATAGGAATAGTTCAGTGAAACCTGAAGTTTGGCAGGAACGGTCGCTGGAAATTCAATTTCAGCAACGAATTCAGCATTGTTTTTGAACACTTCATAAGACTGACCTTCAAACAGCAAGCTTTTTACTGTTTCACCTTTTGAGGCAGGTTTCAGGGCCTGTAAAGTGATGATGGAGGAATCAGGCAATACCAGTGCTCCAGAGGGGATGCCATCAAAACTGGCATCAGGCGCATATATCTCCCAGTTGTTTTTGTTTTCAGCAGAAAAAACCAGCTGATACTTTTTATTGGCGATCTTCTTGGAAACGGCTTTCCACTCAATGGCTTGTAGGGTTTCCTGGGCAGTTGAAAACTGAACAAAAAACAGGGACAACAGCAACCCCAGGAGGACTGTTTTTTTCATAAAAATGTATTTCTAACCGCCAATGGCAATCTTGAAGGGAACCTCTGCAGGCGGCAGGCATAGTTCGTCGTCACAGACCATGAAATCTATTTTCCCATTGAGGCTTGTTTTTGCTTTTGTTTTTGCATTCACCACCTGTACAAAAGTTACCGTCTTTTCATAGAAATTCACTTTTCCTCCCCATGCTTCTTCCATCTTGGTGATTTTCTTGCCCTGCTCCACTGGCTTACCATCCATGGTCAGCAAGGGGTTGGGCGTGAAGGTGATGGTGGTTGGAATTGGACCTTCAACGCCGGCAATCTGTGCATAGAGGTGATAATTACCGGCAATTGTTGCGGTCATCTTTACTTCATATTTTTTATCGCCAATCTTTTTGGCAGCAAAGGTCCAGCTTACCTGTTTTGCAGATCCCACTTGGGCAAAACCTGAAAGGGAGAGGGATAAGAGAATAATGGATATGAAGGGAAAATACTTTTTCATTTGATTTTGTTTATGCGGTTACTGCATCCTTGAC
>JBJOOI010000023.1:0-10164 GCA_046051375.1 Bacteroidota bacterium
TCATCTTTCCAATAAAGAAGGATTTTTTCAAGGTCTTTTTTGTTTTTTTTGAATGCAATTTCAAGTTGAGTCATATTCTGAATCATGCTATCGCTAAACGCTGGTATCAGCATTGATAACAAGCCTTTGATAAAATTTTCCAACTCAATCGGACAAGGTATTTGCCTTTTTTGTTGGTGCCTTGTTAAAACAATCTGCATAAAATTTTTAAACATAGGAATAGGGTAATATCAATGTCACCAATTAATATCAATGGTTTCAAATATAGCCTCTTGCTTAACATTCCATAGGAATCATTCCGAGATCAATGCTAAATAGTATTTTATCTTTCAGTTCAATTTACCAGGCAATAAAAAACCCGATCAATGTTGATCGGGTTTGAATGGAAGATTAAATTAAATGCCTATAAATTCCCCTTCTTCATCTCACTCATCGCATAGTCTGCAGCCCTTGCTGTCAAGGCCATGTAGGTGAGGGATGGGTTTTGGGTAGAGGTGGAGGTCATGCAGGCGCCGTCTGTAACAAAAACATTCTTGCATTCATGGAGTTGGTTCCATTTGTTGAGCATGGAAGTTTTGGTATCATGTCCCATTCGGACTCCTCCCATTTCGTGGATGTCCAGACCTGGGGCTTGTTTTGAATCGGTTGTCGTGATGTCCTGGAAGCCAGCTTTTTCAAACATCATGGTCATTTGTTCCTGGTAATCCTTGACCATTTTTTCGTCATTATCGTCATAGTCAATGCTGATGCTCAGCAAAGGCATGCCCCATTCGTCTTTCTTGTTCTTGTCCAGTGCAACATAATTGCTTTCCTTGGGAATGGTTTCTCCCATCATATGAGACCCCACATTCCAAAGACCCAGTTCTTTTTTTTCGAGATTGTTTTTCAGTTCCATGCCAAAACCATCGGTATTCCTTTTTATGCCTCGGTTGGCTGAAAAACCAGCAGCATAGCCACGCAAGAAATCTGTTTCCTGTTTTTCAACATTTCTGAACCTTGGGATGTAGGCACTGGTATGGCTTCTTCCGTCCGTTGTTTTGTCAAGGAATCCGTCATACTTTCCCGAGACCCTGGCCCTATAATTATGGAAGGCCAAATATTTACCCAGCAGTCCATTGTCATTTCCCAATCCATTGGGAAAACGTTTAGATGTGGAGTTCAGGAGAATCAGATTGGTATTGAGTGCCGCAGCATTTACAAAGATTACTCTGGCAAAATATTCTGTTGCCTTGTGTGTCTTGGCATCGATTACTGCAACACCTGATGCTTTTCCGGTTTTTTCATCATAGATGATGGAGTGTACAACCGCTCCAGAAATCATGGTAAGGTTTCCGGTTTTTTCAGCCCATGGAAGCGTTACTGAATTGGAGCTGAAATATCCGCCAAACGGGCATCCCCGTTGGCATAGGTTGCGTTTCTGGCATTGTGCCCTTCCTTGCTCCAGATGGATTTTTTGTGGTACGGTCAGGTGTGCACACCTGCCATAGATGACATGCCTGTTTTCAAAATGCTGTTTCACGACATCACTGAAATAATTTTCTACGCAACTGAGTTCCAGTGGGGGAAGGAATTCACCATCAGGAAGGGAAGCTATATTGTCTCTGTTGCCAGAAATGCCGGCAAATTTTTCTACATAACTGTACCAGGAAGCAAGGTCTTTGTAACGGATGGGCCAGTCTACGGCAAATCCATCACGGGCTGGGCCTTCGAAGTCAAATGCGCTCCAGCGCTGTGTTTGACGCGCCCACATCAGGGATTTGCCTCCTGTCTGATAACCCCTTATCCAATCAAATGGTTTTTCCTGTGTGTAAGGGTGCTCATTGTCTTTCACGAAAAAATGGGCTGCATCTTCTCTGAATGCATAACATTTGCTGATGACAGGATTGGCTTCCTTGACGGCCTGGGGAATTTCATTTCTGTGTGGAAATTCCCAGGGCATCATGTTTGTGGTCGGATAATCCCTCAAATGCTTTACTTCAGGACCTCTTTCCAGGACCAGGGTTTTGAGTCCTTTCTCGGTAAATTCTTTTGCCGCCCATCCGCCGCTCAAGCCGGATCCAATGACGATTACGTCAAATTTATTGTTGGTATTGCCCATGATTCAGTTGGTTAAAGGTTGTTAAGCAGGAACACAGCCATGGTAGCGGCCTGGTACCAATTCATAGACCTGTACCTTGGTCATGAAAAATTCAGATGCAGTGTAGGATTGTATGGTCAACCCCTTGACTGTTTTGAAAAAGTATTTCAGGTCGCTTTCCTCATCCTTGTCTGCAAGGATGGAAGCAAGCACTGTATTTCTTTGATCCATTGTGCTGTCTACAAAGTCTTTTCCAGCAGTGGATTTGCATCTTTCCTGGAAGGCTTTCATTCCTGATATAAATCTACCCTGGTCTTCTTTTTTTCTACAATCATCCACCATTTTTAGTACAAAAAGGTGTGATGAAATGTCTTTTGCACCTGGGGTCGAAGTCTTTGGAAGGATGGTTTCGCAAAGTTCCGCTAACATGGCTTCCTCCGTAGCACTGATGGTGATATTGCTCAGGAGGATACCAGACTTACTTCTGTCATTCATACAGGATGGAATGAGGGCCATCCCTGCAGTGATGCAGAAAAGTTGTTTTATTGCTTCACGCCTTTGTATTGGGGTCATACAGCAATTTAATAAAAAACAAGAAGTAAATGCTTACTTAGTCCAAATTCATCAAGGCTTCAAAAATTTGTTCGGACTGTTTCTCACTGCTGCTCAATTCCGTTTGGAGTTTGTTGTATTTTGTTTCAGCTTCAACAAACGCATTGCGGTTTGAATAAATCGCTGGATCTGCCAATGCTGCTTCTGCTTCGGCTTTGCTTTTTTTCAATCCCGCAATTTTGGTTTCCAGTTCATCAAACTGTCGTTGCAGTCTTTTCTTCTCTTTTTGCTTGTCCTTATCAATGGCATTGTTGCCCTGAACAGGTTGGCTGGGTGGGGGAGTGGGTTCTTTTTTCTTTTCAACTACTGGCTCAGGCTTTGATTCTTTTTTGTTGAGCTGTTCTTTTACAGCATTTTTCTCCATTCTCTCTTTCCATTCACACCATTCTGTATAACCACCCTTGAATTCAACAATTTTTCCGTCCACAATTTCCCAGATCTTGTTGGCCGTTTTGGAGATGAAATAACGGTCATGGCTGACCAAAATCATGCTTCCTTCGTATTTATCCAAGGCATCGGCCAGCAGATCAACAGAGTGCATGTCCAAGTGGTTTGTCGGCTCATCCAGCATCAGGAAATTCGCCTTGCTGATGATGGTTTTGGCCAATGCTACCCTGGCTTTTTCCCCTCCACTCAATACCTTGATCTTTTTGTCTACATCATCACCGCTAAAAAGAAAACATCCCAGCACCGTGCGCAGCTCCATGTCCGTCTTCTTGCTGCCTGCTGTCTGAAGTTCTTCTAAAATATTATAATCCAACTTAAGGTGTTCCAGCTGGTGCTGGGCATAGAAACTCTCGTCAACATTGTGTCCCCAGTTCCTTTCACCTTCAAAGGTTTCCCTGTCTGCAATGATGCGCAGAAGGGTTGATTTTCCTTTACCATTGGCCCCAATCAAGGCAATTTTGTCGCCTCTTTCAATTTCTGCATCTGCGTTGTCAACAATCTCAATGTTTCCAAATCTTTTGCTGAGGTTTTTGAGCGAACAGATGATTTTCCCAGGTGTCTTGTCTACACTGAAGTTGATCCTGATATTGGGCCTTTCGATGGAAGCTTCTTCCACACGGTCTATTTTATCAAGCCGCTTTTGAACACTTTGTGCCTGTGCAGCCTTTGAAGCCTTGGCCTTGAACCTTTCGATGAACCTTTCCTGTTGACGGATAAAATCCTGCTGGTTTTCAAATGCCCTTTGTTGCATTTCCATTCTGATCAACTTCTCTTTTTCATAATAAGAGTAGTTGCCGGAATAAATATTGAGTTTGCGCTGGTAGATCTCAACAATCTTGTTGACCATCCTGTCCAGAAAGAATTTATCATGGCTCACGATCACTACTGCACCCTGGTAATGTATCAGGTATTTCTCCAGCCATTCGATGGATGGAAGGTCAAGGTGGTTGGTCGGTTCATCCATCATGAGCAGGTCGGGCTTCATCAGGATCATTTTCGCCAACAGCACACGCATTCTCCATCCTCCACTGAATTCCTTGTATGGCCTGCTGAGGTCAGATTGTTTGAATCCAAGTCCATGCAAAACGTCCTCGGTTTTGTGTTCGATATTGTACCCGTCCAATACATCCATCTCATGCAACAAATCCGTAAAACGGATCAGTTTTTTCTCATCCTCCGATTGTTCCAGTTCTATGGTAAGTTGGTCGATTTCCTTTTGAATTTCCATGATCCTTTCAAAAGCGCCCATGGCCACCTGAAGGATGCTTTCTTCCGTATCAAAACTGAGCAGGTCCTGGTGTAAATATCCAATGCTTGTTGTCCGGCTTCTTTCCACGGTGCCTGCACTCGGGAGGTACTCACCTGCAAGCAGTTTCAACAGGGTAGACTTACCAGTGCCATTGTAGCCAATCAATCCAATCCTTTCACCCGGATGGATATGCCAAGTGGCTTCCTCTACGATTGCTCTCGCTCCAAATTCAAATGTAAGGTCCTGAAATCCTGCCAGCATATGTAATATTATTGCGCCGCAAAGTTACTATATATCTTTGTCTTGAACTTTCATTCCTGTCTGATGTTAATGATAATTGTGAGAAAACTTTACCTGATTATTTTCCTGATTTCGAATGCTGTTGCGCTCAATGCCCAGAACCGTTTTACGCTGAGTGGCTACGTTCGGGATTCCCTTAGCCGTGAAACATTGATTGGGGCTACCGTTCAAGCAAAGGAAACCGGTCGTGCTGTAGGTACAAACCAGTATGGTTTTTATTCACTCACCCTTCTCGAGGGAGAGTATACCCTGCTGGTTTCATTTGTTGGGTATTTTCCGTTTGAAAAGAAAATAAGCCTGCATGCAGACCTCGAACTTAACCTTCCTGTTTTATCCAAATCAAGTTTGTCCCAGGAAATCATCATCTCGGCAAGAAAGAAGGATGCCAATGTAACCAGTGCACAAATGGGGCAAATTGACCTCAGCATGAACAGGATGCGTTCAGTGCCAGTCATTTTTGGTGAACTGGATCCGTTAAAAACCCTGCAATTGTTTCCCGGAGTAACCAATGCCGGAGAGGGCAACAGCGGTTTGTATGTAAGGGGAGGAGGCCCTGATCAGAACCTGATCCTGCTGGACGATGCAGTAGTGTACAATACTGGTCATTTGTTTGGATTTTTCTCCATTTTCAATGGTGATGCCATCAAAAATACAACCCTGATCAAAGGTGGAATGCCTGCCCAATATGGAGGACGACTTTCTTCGGTTTTGGATATTTCCATGAAAGATGGCAACATGAACAAGTTTCAGGCTGAGGGAGGCATTGGCTCCATTTCATCCCGGCTATCCATTCAAGGCCCCATCAAGAAAGACAAAGCATCGTTTATCGTCTCTGGAAGGCGTACGTATATTGATGCGCTGATCAAGCCTTTTATTAAAAAGAGCAGCCAATTCTATGGTTCAGGGTATTATTTCTATGACCTCAATGCCAAATTCAACTACCGTTTTTCCAACAAGGACAGGTTGTACATCAGTGGGTATTTTGGAAGGGATGTTTTTGATTTTGTGAACAGGCAGCGCCAGTTCAATGTGGGCATTCCCTGGGGCAATTCAACTGTTACTGCAAGATGGAACCATGTGTTCAACAAGAAACTGTTTATGAACACAACAGTAGTGTACAACGATTATAATTTTGCCTTGAATGCCTTGCAAAACAATTTTGATTTTACCCTCAGCAGTGGTGTAAGAGATGTCAACATCAAAACAGACCTGGATCATTATTTGTCTCCCGAGCACAAGCTGAAGTACGGTTTGCAATATACTTTTCACCGTTTTTCACCCTCCGTCGTATCTGGAAGGCAAGATTCTGTCAATTTCAATCCCAACAATGCCCAGTTAAAATATGCCAGGGAAACAAGTGCTTATGTGCAGGATGATTGGGAGGTGAATGACCGATTGAAGTTGAGTTATGGCCTTCGCTGGAGTGGTTTTCAGCAGGTTGGCCCATTCAAGTCCTTCAAGCGGGATCCCAATGGAAACAAATTGGACAGCACCGTTTTTAACAGTGGGCAACAGGTCAAATTTTATGGAGGATTTGAGCCCCGTACTACCCTGCGCTATACCTTGGATGATCAGACTTCTATCAAGGCGTCTGTGAGCAGAAACCGCCAGTATATTCACCTTGTCAGCAACTCCGGTACAACACTTCCCACAGATGTTTGGGTGCCAAGCACACTGCTTGTCAAGCCTCAGTTGTCTTGGCAGTATGCAGCAGGATACTTCAAGAATTTCAAGGACAATGCCTATGAAACTTCAGTGGAAGTCTACTACAAATCAATGCAAAACCAGATTGAATACAGAGAGGGTTACACACCCTCCATCAAAGATCCAGAAGAGGAGTTTGTATTTGGAAAAGGGTGGAGCTATGGTGCAGAGTTTTTCATCAACAAAACCAAAGGTAAGTTTACAGGTTGGATAGGCTATACACTGGCATGGTCCTGGCGCAAGTTTCCTAGTTTGAATGATGGGAACAAGTATCCTGCAAAGTTTGATCGACGCAATGACTTGTCTGTGGTGGGTATCTATGAACTGAATCCCAAGTGGAAGTTCTCTGCTGTTTTTGTTTATGCCACTGGCAATGCCACATCGCTCCCTGAAAAATTTTATCTTGTTGAAGGGGTGCTTACCCAACAGTACAGCAAGATCAACCAATACCGTTTAGCACCCTATCACAGGCTTGATCTTTCCGCCACATATGTGCCCGTACCCAAAAAAGAAAGAAAAGTAAAAGGAAGCTGGGTATTCAGTTTGTACAATGCCTACAATAGGAGAAACCCTTATTTCTATTATTTTGATCAGACCGGTAGTGCGTTTGCAGGAACCTTGCAGGTGCAGGCCAAGCAGGTTTCCCTGTTTCCTGCAATCCCCTCTGTTACCTACAATTTCAAATTCTAACCATTATCGTTTCACTTTAAGCCGGATGGATCCGCTGGTCTGTTCGGTAGAAGTAATGTTGATCTCGTAACGGTTGGTTGCAGTTGTTACAACCATGAGTGCTGTATTGGGCGGAATAGTTCCCATGCTTTCTGCAAACATTACAATATCATAGACGTCTTCCTTATCATTTACGTCAATGTTAATGGTAATTGGTTTTGCCGTCAACATTTTTGCAGGAATCAATAATGCCCCATTCATAAAAATGGATACTGTATCCCCATCGACCTGGCCATTGTCATAAATTTCAATTTTAATCGATGGTCCTGTTACTTCAATTGTTTTGATTACCTGTGCATTCCTTTGGGTAAGTTTTTCTTTTGCAGTTTCAGACAGGTTCTTGGCTTTTCCGCCTTCCATGGGCATGACTGGTTTGGGGTCAGTCTTTTTTTCAGCAGGTTTTTCTGTAACAGACTGTTGGTTGCCTTTTGGAAGGGTATGGATTTTTTCCTCTGTAGGCTTCTTGATGGATGTGATTGGTTTTGGATCTGGTTCTGCAACAATTTTTTGTTGCGGCGGATTGGTTTCTAATTTTTTAGGAGGGGTTTTTTCGTCTTTTTTTGGAGTAGGAGCATTGGTCATCAACATTTTTCTTTCCAGGGAAGTATTGCCCTTTCCGCAGTCACTTCCTTTTTCTACAGGCTTCCATTTACCCAAAAGGATTTCTTTGTCTGCTTGCTTAAGATAGGTCAGTTCATGTGATTGGTGGCAATTCTTGAAATCAGGAGGAGTATTGGTTTTTACTGTTTCAACCTCATTTACAGAAAGTGATTTACTGCCCTTGTCGAAGGTTCCTTTTAACCTGCAAATCACAAAATATCGTTTGCCTGAAATGGAAAAATAAGTATAGGAGTACCCAGTCACTTGAGAACCTGACATTTCAATTTCAAGTACATAATCTGTGGATGATCCGGAAGGATCGTCTGCTGAAGTGAATCCACCAATCCATTGTCCACTCATTTTTTGGGCTGCTGTATCCTGAATACCCAAGATCAATAATGAAAAAACAAAAAGGATAAATACCCTTGAAGCAGCGCCAATTTCAGGGAAAAACAAATACTTTTTCATCTTATTATTACACAATTCCATTTTTTTAATCACAACAATGCAAATTATTCTGAATTCGAGAGGGGCTTACCCAATACTTCGTTAAATTTGCCGTTAATTAAGCATTCAAATTCAACCGTATACATAAAATGGTCAATATTCAATTTCCGGATGGTGCAGTTAGAAGCTTTGAGCAGGGTATAACGCCCATGGCAGTAGCCAAGGGTATTTCAGAGGGGTTGGCAAAAAAAGTCATTGCAGCAGCTATCGATGGGGTTGTCAGTGATGCTTCAACTCCCATCAACAAGGATGCAGCTTTGAAACTCATTACCTGGGACGATGCTGACGGAAAATCAACGTTTTGGCACTCTACCGCACACCTTCTTGCAGAGGCGGTTGAGGCTACGTTTCCCGGAGTGAAATTCTGGGTAGGGCCTGCTATTGACAGGGGGTTTTATTATGACATGGATCTTGGCGGCAAAACAATATCTGAAGAGGAATTGTCCAATCTTGAAAAAAAGATGGGAGAGCTGGCCAAACAGAACAATGTTTTCATTCGCAAGCAGATTTCCAAGGATGATGCCATCGCCTATTTTACCGAAAAGGGGGATGAATACAAGCTGGATTTGCTGCAAGGTCTCACAGATGGAGAAATCAGTTTTTATACCCAGGGTGCATTTACTGATCTCTGCCGTGGCCCGCACATCCCTCATACAGGCCTGATCAAGGCCATCAAACTTACTTCCATCGCCGGTGCTTATTGGAAAGGGGATGAGAAAAACAAGCAACTTACCCGAGTTTATGGAGTAAGCTTTCCGAACCAGAAAGAACTGGATGATCATATCCTGATGCTGGAAGAGGCCAAGAAAAGAGACCACCGAAAACTCGGTAAAGAGTTGGGTATTTTTACCTTTGATGATAATATTGGACCTGGCCTGCCTTTGTGGATGCCCAATGGTACCGTCATCATTGAGGAATTGGAGAGGCTGGCAAAAGAAACTGAAACTGCTGCAGGATACAAGCGTGTGGTGACACCACATATTGCCAAGGAAAGCCTTTACATCACCAGTGGTCACCTTCCATATTATGAGGACAGCATGTATCCTCCTATGGAGCTTGAAGGGGTTAAATATTACCTCAAGGCCATGAACTGCCCTCATCACCACAAAATATTTTCTGCTGAAAACCGCAGTTACAGGGAGCTGCCGCTCCGTCTTGCAGAATACGGTACATGTTACCGGTATGAACAAAGCGGTGAGCTGTTCGGTCTCATGCGGGTCAGGTGTTTGCACATGAATGATGCCCACATCTATTGTTCAAAAGAGGATTTTGCCAATGAGTTCAGGGCTGTAAATGACATGTACATCAAGTATTTCAACATATTTGGCATTGACAAATACGTGATGCGCCTAAGTTTGCATGATCCTGCAAAACTGGGTCAGAAATACATCAATGAACCTGAACTTTGGCTTGAAACAGAGGAAATGGTGAGGCAGGTATTGATTGAATCCAACATACCATTTGTTGAGGTACCTGATGAAGGCGCTTTTTATGGTCCGAAGATTGATGTGCAGATCTGGAGTGCCATTGGCCGTGAGTTCACCCTTGCTACCAACCAGGTAGATTTTGCCCAGGGCAGAAGGTTTGGTTTGCAATTTACGAACAGAGACAACCAACCTGAGGTACCTTTGATCATTCACCGCGCTCCATTGGGCACGCATGAAAGGTTCATCGGGTTCCTGCTGGAGCACTACGCCGGTAAATTCCCATTGTGGTTGTCTCCGGTTCAGGTCAAGATTCTTCCGATCAGTGATAAGTTCAATGATTATGCATTCTCCGTTAACAAGCAATTGTTGGAGGCAAGCATCCGATCTGAAGTGGACGACAGAAGTGAAAAAATTGGCAAGAAAATCAGGGATACAGAACTGATGCGTGTGCCTTATATGCTTGTCATTGGAGAAAAAGAGCAGACAGAGGGCTGCGTTTCCTTAAGAAGACA
>JBJOOI010000024.1:0-11587 GCA_046051375.1 Bacteroidota bacterium
CCCAATTTCAGAACAGGGCAGGTCCCATTTCTCAAATATATCAAGCACTTCTTTTTCCCTTCCTTTGGTTACCACCATCAACATCCTTTCCTGGCTTTCACTCAAGAGCAGTTCCCAAGCCTTCATATTTTGTTGGCGCTTGGGTACCTTATCAAGATCAATCCTCATTCCTACACCACCTTTTGCGCTGGTTTCAGCAGTGGAACAGATAATACCTGCAGCACCCATGTCTTGCATGCCTACCAAAGCACCTGTCGGAATGAGTTCAAGACAGGCTTCCAGCAATTTCTTTTCCTGGAATGGATCACCCACCTGAACCGATGGCAAATCTTTCGCACTCTCCTCTGTGATATCTGCTGATGCAAAAGATGCACCGCCGATACCGTCTTTTCCTGTGGCAGATCCAACAATAAAGACCGGATTTCCTTCACCCTCAGCAGTTGCACTGACGGTTTGACCAACCTTTACAATACCAACGCTCATGGCATTGACCAATGGGTTGGTATGGTAACAATTTTCAAAATAGACTTCTCCTCCGACGGTTGGAACGCCGAAACAGTTGCCATAATGACCTATTCCTTCAACAACGCCTTTGAGCAGGTGACGGGTCTTGGGATCATTGATATTCCCAAAACGAAGTGAGTTCAGTGCGGCAATTGGGCGCGCCCCCATGGTAAAAATATCACGGTGAATACCGCCAACACCTGTTGCCGCACCTTGAAATGGCTCAATAGCAGAAGGATGATTGTGCGACTCAATCTTGAACACTACACCATATCCATCGCCAATATCTGCAAGGCCTGCATTTTCCTCACCAGCCTTTACAAGCAGTTTACTGCCATCGCGGGGAAGGGTTTTGAGCCATTTGATTGAATTCTTATAACTGCAATGTTCACTCCACATGACAGAATAGGCGGCCAATTCATTGAAATTGGGGGTTCTTCCCAAGATCTGCTTAATGCTTTCAAACTCTTCGGGAAGCAGTCCAAGCTGCTTGGCGGTTTCTACAGTTGTTTCCATGATCATATTAAGAATTGCGAAGGTAAAAAAAACCTCCAAGAGAAAGGGTCAGGTTCGAAACTGTTTTTCATAAAACCAACAGAAATAATATTATAAATATTTATATATGTTTATTTCAGCCTAAATTTTAAATATATAGAGCGATTTTTATTCAGTTTATTCAGCATTTATACACAATCCAAGTAAAATATTGATGTTTTTTGATAAAATAATTGCTCATCCGAATGATTTTCATGAATTTTGTGTCTTCAAAAATTCACAAATATGCAATCACTACGTTTCAAAGCAATTGACAACCTTACTTCCGTGAACGGAGAAGTGAGTGTTGAAAGTCCAGCCAAGATCACTGATATCTTTGGTGAAAATGTATTTACATTAAAGACTGCCAGAGAGTTCCTGAGCGACGATGCTTACAAGAGTTTGGTTAGCTCTATCAAAACTGGACAAAAAATTGACAGAAGCGCTGCGGGCCAGATCGCTGCCGGTATGAGACAATGGGCACAAGGCAAAGGCGTTACCCATTATACACACTGGTTTCAACCCCTGACCGGAACTTCTGCAGAAAAACACGATTCATTTTTTACCCTCAAGGGTGATGGTTCTGCCATTGAAGAATTTGATGGCAATGCATTGACACAGCAAGAGCCCGATGCTTCTTCTTTCCCAAGTGGTGGTATCCGTGCAACTTTCGAGGCACGTGGCTATACAGCATGGGACCCTACCTCTCCGGCTTTCATCATGAACATCGGACAAGGCTTGACCCTTTGTGTACCAACCATCTTTGTATCATATACCGGCGAATGTCTTGATTACAAGGCACCTTTGTTGAAATCAATTGATGCCCTCAACAAGGCTGCAGTAGATGTATGCCACTATTTTGACAAAAATGTAAGCAAGGTTACTGCAACCCTCGGATGGGAACAGGAATATTTTGTGATTGATGAGGGTCTGGCCAATGCCCGTCCTGATTTGATCATGACTGGAAGAACCGTATTCGGTCACTCTCCTGCCAAAGGACAACAGTTGGAAGACCATTATTTTGGTGCTATTCCTGAGAGGGTTTATGCCTTCATGAGGGATTTTGAATATGAATCCTACAGGCTCGGTATTCCACTCCGAACCCGTCACAATGAAGTGGCTCCTGCACAGTTTGAGTGTGCTCCCATCTTCGAAGAACTGAACCTTGCAGTTGACCACAACACCTTGTTGATGGATGTGATGACCCGTGTGGCCAAGCGTCATAAACTGCGTGTTTTGTTGCATGAGAAACCTTTTGCAGGTATCAACGGAAGCGGCAAGCACAATAACTGGAGCATGGCTACTGACACAGGTGTCAATCTTCTTGCTCCCGGAAAGACGCCAAAAACAAACCTCATGTTCCTTGCATTTTTCGTGAACACCATCAAGGCTGTTCATGATCATGCTGACCTTCTCCGTGCAGCCATTGCATCAGCAGGCAACGATCACCGCCTGGGTGCAAACGAAGCACCACCTGCCATCATCTCTGCTTATATCGGAGGATACCTTACCAAAGTATTGAATGCAGTTGAAGAACGCGTTGGTGATAAATTTGACGAACAGGATGAAGTGATGTTGAAACTCGACATCCACAAAAACATTCCTGAATTGTTGCTCGATAACACAGACAGGAACAGGACTTCACCATTTGCATTTACCGGAAACAAATTTGAATTCCGTGCTGTTGGATCTTCTGCCAACTGTGGTTACAACATGACCATATTGAACACCATTATGGCTGAAACACTGAGCTCTTTCAAAATTGAGGTTGATGCATTGATTGAGAAAGGAGACAAGAAAGAAGTAGCCATCATGCAAATCCTCAAAAATTACATCAAAGCCTCAAAAGCAGTATTGTTTGAAGGAGATGGTTACAGTGATGAGTGGCAGGAAGAAGCTGCAAGGCGTGGATTGCCCAACCTCAAGACTACCCCATTGGCATTGGATTCTCTGGTTACAGACAAGGCCAAGCACCTTTTCCACAAACACAAGGTATTGTCCCATGTTGAATTGGAGGCGCGCCATGAGATTGAACTGGAAAAATACATCAAGTATGTGCAGATTGAGGGCCGCGTGATTGGAGACCTTGCTGGAAACCATATCCTGCCTGCATCTATTCGCTATCAAAATGTACTTCTTGAAAACATCAAAGGATTGAAAGAAGTAGGAATTCCTGCAGATGGATACAAGGCCCAGATGAATGTTCTTGTTGAAATTTCAGAGCATATCAACAAGGTTCAGGTGTTGGCTGAAGAAATGACTGAAGCAAGAAAAGCAGCGAATGCCCTTGCTACTTCAAGAGAGAAAGCCATCGCTTATTGCGAGAAAGTGAAACCTTATTTTGACGAGATCCGCTACTCAGTAGACAAGCTTGAATTGCTTGTTGACGATTCAGAGTGGGAACTTCCAAAATACAGAGAGCTCCTGTTCTTGCGCTAATTGCACAAGATCAATTCATAACAAAGCCCCGCAAATGCGGGGCTTTTATTTTGGAGCAAGTTGATTTGATAATTATTGCATCTTGAATGTTTCAAGGAACTTCGTGGTGAAATTTCCTTTGATGAAATCTTCGTTACGCATCAGTTGCTGATGGAATGGAATCGTGGTCTTTACACCTTCGATCACATATTCACTCAAGGCCCTGCTCATCGTATCAATGGCTTCCTTTCGTGTCCTTGCCACAGCAATGATCTTGGCGATCATGGAATCATAATAAGGTGGAATGACATAGCCAGCATAGACATGTGAATCAATCCTGATGCCATGGCCACCAGGCTGATGAAGGACCGTGATTTTGCCTGGGCTTGGACGAAAATCATTGTATGGATCCTCTGCATTGATGCGGCATTCTATGGCATGCATTTCTGGAAAATAATGTTTTCCGGAAATGGGTTCACCCGCAGCAATTTTAATTTGTTCCTTGATAAGGTCAAAATTGGTAACTTCTTCTGTTACACAATGCTCAACCTGGATCCTGGTATTCATTTCCATGAAATAGAAATTCCTGTGCTTGTCTACCAGGAATTCAATGGTACCAACACTTTCATAACCGATGGCCTGAGCCGCCTTGACGGCAGCAGCGCCCATGCGCTCACGCAATTCGTCTGTCATGAAAGGAGAGGGAGACTCCTCTACTAATTTTTGGTGGCGGCGTTGAATGGAACAGTCTCTTTCACTCATGTGGCAAACTGTACCATAACGATCACCAGCAACCTGGATCTCAATATGTCTTGGCTCTTCTACAAATTTTTCCATGTAGACGCCATCGTTTTTGAAAGATGCCAATGCCTCTGCCTTTGCAGTATTATAGGCTTTCTCAATTTCGCTTTCTTCCCAAACAACCCTCATTCCTTTTCCCCCGCCTCCGGCAGTTGCCTTCAAGATTACAGGGTAGGTAATCTCTTTTGCAATCACCTTTGCTTCTTCTACACTTCCCAACAATCCCCCACTTCCGGGAACAACAGGAACACCTGCCTTGATCATGGTCTCCTTGGCAGTGATCTTATCTCCCATTGACCTGATCTGGTCTGGCGTTGGCCCGATGAACTTCACCCCATGCTCGCCGCAGATTTCAGCAAACTTGGCATTTTCAGCCAAGAAGCCGTAACCGGGATGCACTGCATCCGCATTGGTGATCTCCATGGCTGCCATAAGGTGTGGAATATTCAGATAGGAATCTGTGCTGGAGGGTCTGCCAATACAAACTGCTTCATCCGCAAACTTCACATGTAGGCTATCCTTGTCTGCAGTAGAATATACAGCAACAGTCTTGATGCCCATTTCCCTGCAGGTTCTTATCACACGAAGGGCTATTTCTCCCCTGTTTGCAATCAATATCTTATTGAAACTCTTTTTGGAATCTTTGGTCATGCCAACAATTTAAATGAATGAAATCAAGCCCAAATGCGATGGACTATGCAGGCTCAACGAGAAAAAGGGGTTGATCGAACTCAACTGGTGTTGAATCCTCTACAAGAACCTTGACGATTTTGCCACTGACCTCACTTTCAATCTCATTGAACAACTTCATGGCTTCAATGATGCACACCACTTTACCGGATTTGACATCATCTCCCTCGTCAACCAGGTTGGGCTTGTCTGGGGAAGGCCTGCGGTAAAAGGTTCCAATCATCGGGCTCTTGATGGTGATCAGGTTGCTTGCCACTGGAGCAGCCGCAGCAGCGGGTGCAGAGGCTGGGGCAGCTGTAACTGGAGCAGGAGCTGCAGCAGGCAGTGCCTGTAACTGTTGAACAGGTGCAGCAGTTACATACTTATCTTCCTTTTGCTTGATTGTAATTTTAATATCCTTTTCTTCAATGGTCAGTTCACTGATGTTGGACTTGTTAACCATCTTGACAAGATCCTGAATTTGTTTGAGGTCCATGTAGTTATTTTTTTGGTTAATCTGGGGCGTAAAGGTGGGGTAAAATTGCTTTTCGACCAAATTAAATGTTGGCATTTTTTCAATAAAAAACCCCGATTTATTTAAAAATCGGGGTAAAATTTGGCCAAAATGACCAAAATATTGCAAAAACTAATCTTTTACTCTTTCGATGTATTCGCCAGTTTTGGTATTGATCCTGATCACATCTCCCTCATTCACAAAAAGGGGAACCATCACGGTAGCACCTGTTGCAACAGTAGCTGGCTTCAAGGTCCGGGTAGCTGTATCACCCCGGAGACCAGGCTCAGAATAAGTTACTTTGGAAACAACCTTGTCAGGGAGTTCAACACTCATCGGCATATCCGTTTCAGTATTGATCAACACAGATACTTCCTGGTCTTCGGTCAGGAATTGTGGTGCATCAACCAGGGATTCTGCTACCGCAATTTGTTCGAAAGTTTCATTGTCCATGAAACTGTAGCCGGTATCGTCTTTGTAAAGATACTGGTAGCTTTTCCTTTCAACCCTCACAGGGTAAATGGTATCACCACTGTTCCAGGTCTTCTCGATGGAACGGCTGTTGTCAACGCCTTTGAGCTTGGCCCAAACCTTGGCTGCTGCCCTCGCTGTTTTGTTTTCGCCGAACTCGATGATTGTATAAAGACTGCCGTCAAGCTTGACGATCATACCCCTTGAAATATCCGATGTATTTGCCATAACTATGTTTTGAGGAGGCAAAGGTAATCCAATTTGGCAAATAACATCATACCTTTGCGCCGCAAACAATCTCTTATCAATATAAAAACAAACAAAATGAAAGTAACCGTAATTGGAGCAGGAGCTGTTGGCGCAACATGTGCAGACAATATCGCACGCGCCGGAGTATGTACAGACCTTGTTTTGTTGGACATCAAAGAAGGTCTTGCAGAAGGAAAAGCCCAGGACATGCAGCAGACTGCAGCATTGCTTGGATTTGATACCATCATTACTGGATCAACCAACGACTACGCCAAAACCGCAAACAGTGACGTGGTGGTGATTACTTCTGGCATCCCCCGCAAACCAGGCATGACCAGGGAAGAACTGATTGGAACAAATGCCGGAATCGTAAAGACTGTTTGCGAGAACGTGTTGAAATATTCACCAAATACCATCATCATCGTGATCAGCAATCCGATGGATACCATGACATACCTGGCATTGAAATCTACCGGTTTGCCAAAGCACAGGATCATTGGAATGGGTGGCACATTGGATAGCAGCCGATTTAAATACCAGCTTACCCAACACCTGGGATGCAGCGCCAGTGACCTGAATGCCATCGTTATTGGCGGACACGGCGATACAACCATGATTCCATTGATCAGCAAGGCAACCTGGAACAGCATACCCGTTACACAGTTTTTGACTGCTGAACAGCAGGAGAAAATTGTTGCAGATACCATGGTGGGCGGTGCAACATTGACCAAACTGATTGGCACTTCTGCCTGGTATGCACCTGGTGCAGCCGGAGCGGCATTGGTTTCAAGCATATTGAGGGATGAGAAAAAACTCTTCACTTGTTGCGTTGCCCTGGAAGGCGAATATGGTCAGTCTGATATTTGCCTGGGTGTACCTGTTACCATTGGAAAGAATGGCTGGGAAAAAATCCTTCCACTTGAATTGACCCCTGCCGAGCAGGAAGCCTTTGAGAAAAGTGCAGCTGCCGTGAGGTCGATGAATGAGGTGCTTGGGTAAAAATGGTTGAGAGAGGTTGAGGGAGGTTGAAGGGTTTGAAGAAATAGCATGGGGTCAAGGATTACTTGGCCCCATTTTTTATGCTTTTACTCCTCAATATAATCCAAATCCTTATGAAATGTTTCCTCCGTGAAGGCCAACGCGATCAACGCGATAAACACCACAATGGATGCTGTAATGATTCCACTCTTAACCATGGACCAATGGAGTGTCTTGATAAAGTAGTTATTGAAAAGCAGGTTCATCAATGGCAATGAGCCCCTTACCATATTGGGAATTGTTGTTGCCGCTGTTGCCCTGAGGTTTGTTCCAAAATGTTCAGCACCCATGGTAACAATGATTGCCCAAAAGCCGGAGGCATAACCAAGAAAAAAACAGATGATATACATGGTCGTATCAGAGCTGTTGAATGGGCTGAAATACAAAGCAATGGTCAGTATACAACATGCATACATGAAATACAGGGCTTTTTTTCTACTCTCATAATACTGACTGATGATACCCACTGTGATATCCCCAAAAGCATTACCAATATAGCCATACATTACACATGCTCCGGCAACAAGTGTTGTGCTGCCAAACAGTTCAACCGCAAATCTATTGCTGAGTGTGATGAGAATACCTACAATAAACCAAGATGGAATACCCACCAGAATGGCCAGCATGTATTTCTTCAATAAAGCACGACGCACAAACAATTGAAAGATATTTCCTTTCTGCACTTGCTCCCCGGCAGCACGCTTGTACATGATGCTTTCAGCGACGCTTACGCGCAACAATAATAACCCCAAGCCAAGCACGCCACCTATTTTGTAACACAAACGCCAATCGCCCGTGAATTTGAAAATAAAATAAGCGAGGACCGCACCAAATACCCCAACCCCTGCAATAAAACTGGTCATGATGCCCCTTTTGTTCTTTGGCATCATTTCACTGACCAGCGTAATTCCGGCACCCAGCTCTCCCGCAAGTCCAATTCCGGTGATAAACCGCAACAGTGCGTACTGATCAACAGTCTGCACAAAACCATTGATAAAATTGGTAACAGAATACAACAATATCGAACCAAACAATACACTTAGCCTGCCACGTTTATCACCCATGATTCCCCATAAAATGCCTCCAAGCAGCAGGCCTATCATCTGCCAATTGATGATCATTGAACTTACCCCTACAATTTCATTGTCAGCCACTCCTATGGCCTTGAGACTTGGTTCTCGGACAATTGAAAAAATCAGCAAATCATAAATGTCTACGAAATATCCAAGCGAAGCAACAAGAATCAAAAACCGTGATGACTTTTCAGTAGGGATAGAAACCATAATGATGGGTTTGGTAATTTCCGCAAATGGTGAGGGTTATTTTGTCATGCTCGCTCAACAATAAGTCCCGTACAAAATATACAATTATTTTAAAATTATGTACATTGAACTTATATTAATTACAATCGTATGAAGCCTGAGCAGGGAAAGAATATTACACTCACCTTAATCATTGCAGCACTTGGTTATTTTGTAGACATCTATGAGCTATTGCTGTTTTCCATAGTAAGGAAACCAAGTCTGATAGGCATTGGCGTAGAAGACTTGCCATTACCCATGCTGGAGGCCAGTACTACTGTAATCAACTGGCAAATGACAGGACTCTTGCTGGGAGGTATACTTTGGGGAGTAATAGGTGACAAAAAAGGAAGACTGAGTGTGCTTTTTGGCTCCATTCTCCTGTATTCTGTTGCCAATTTCGCAACCGGTTATGTACAAACAGTTGAGCAGTATGCATGGGCCCGATTTATCGGTGGTATAGGACTTGCAGGTGAGTTGGGTGCAGGCATAACCCTTGTCAGTGAATTGCTTCCAAGAAGCAAAAGAGGAATGGGTACATCACTTGTAGCTGGGATTGGTCTGCTTGGTGCTGTCTTCGCATTTTTTATTTTCAAACTGACAAACGACTGGAGACTTTGCTATAAAATTGGAGGCGTAATGGGCATCTGTCTTTTGCTGATGCGTGTCAGCATTGTAGAAAGCCTGATGTTTCACAAGACTAAAAATATGAATGTCCAGAAAGGGAATTTTTTCATGTTTTTTACCAATTTGAATCGATTCAAGAAATACGCGCTGGCCATTCTGATCGGACTACCCACATGGTATGTAATTGGTATTTTGATGAATTACAGCAATCGTTTCGCAGGAGAATTATATGATAACAGTAAAATTGACTCTGGCGAAGCCACCATGTTTGGCTACATTGGCATTTCACTGGGCGATATCGCCATAGGTTTTGTAAGCCAGTATTTCAGAAGCAGAAAGAAGGCCTTGTTCATTTTTTACGGACTGACCATCATCTCTTGCGGATTGTATTTCAGTCAGTTCAACAATTCGGATTACATGATGTATTTGATCTGTGGCTTACTCGGTTTCAGCAGTGGTTTTTGGGCCATCTTTGTCACCATGGGTGCAGAACAATTTGGAACAAACCTCAGGGCAACCGCGGCGACAACAATTCCCAACATGGTGAGGGGCTCTTTACCATTGATGAACATGATGTTCCTGAATCTTTTTCAGGAAACATGGCATTGGGATCTGCTGAAAAGTGGCGCTGTGACCGGCATCATTGTAATGCTCATTGCAGTGGTGGCTGCAAAATACACCCAGGAAACGTTTATGAAAAAGCTGAATTACAATGAGGTAGACTAATCGCCTCCATTATTTGTTTGGACTTTATGATGCTGGCATAAAATAATGCAATACATGATTGGTGCAGTTTCTGGATTAAACTGCTGCGCCATCATTTTTTTCTTTTGCCGATTAACTTGATCAATACCGGTGCAGTGGTAATAAATATTATCCCCAACACAATGATCTCTAGTCTTTCCTTCAAATCAAAACCAAATTGATTGAGGAAAAATTTATAGAGGTAGTGACCTGCAAACAGCATGATAACAGCCCAGGCGATACAACCAACAATGAGCCCAGGCGATACAACCAACAATGTTGTAAAAAGTAAATTTGTGCTTTTCCATCCGTACGATGCCTGCGATGATTGGGGCAAATGTTCTGATAATGGGCAGGAACCTTGCAAACACAATGGCGCCTCCGCCATGCTTGTCATAGAAATCCTTGGCAGTGAGCAGGTGTTTTTTCTTGAAAAAGAAGGTATCCTCTTTTCTGAACAAATAAGGACCACTGGCCGCTCCGAACCAATATCCAACCATGTTTCCAAGTACTCCTGAAAAAATCACCAACAAAGCGAGCAACAGCAGATTGAGCAAATCATTGTTCAAATTGAATAACTCTGCAGCGAGCTCATTGCTATAAATACCCGCCACGAAAAGCAAAGAATCACCAGGCAGGAAAAATCCTGCAAACAAGCCTGTCTCTGCAAAAACGATGAACAGGAACAACCATAATCCACCATGCTGAATATAAAATTCAGGATTCAAAAAATCTTTCCACTGTATAGCCAACTCCAACATAATAATGAATATTTTTTAAATTGAATCTTCCGCAATGGCCGCTGGTGCCAATTCTCCTTCCCATTTGCTAACAGCAGTTGTTGCCAGTGCATTGCCCACTACATTGGTCATGGTGCGGAACATGTCGCAAAAATGATCGATTGGGATGATCAACGCAATGCCCTCGGGAGGAATATTGAACATCGCGCAAGTGGCCGTTACCACCACCAGTGAAGCCCTTGGCACTCCTGCAATCCCCTTGCTGGTCAACATCAATACGACCAACATGGTCAATTGGGTTCCCAAATCAAGATGAATGCCATAGGCCTGTGCAATAGCAAGGCTGGCAAAGGTCATGTACATCATGCTGCCGTCAAGATTAAAGCTATAACCAAGAGGGAGAATAAATGAAACAATCTTGTCTTTACAACCAAATTTCTCCAACTCCGTCGTGAGTTTGGGGAATACCGCTTCACTGCTGGTAGTGCTGAATGCAATCAACAACGGCTGGGAGATGGTCCTGAGCAATTCCCAGAGGCGCTTGCCCAACACCATATAACCAACAGATAAAAGGAGCACCCAAAGACAGGCGATACCGATGATAAAAGCCAATAAATACTGACCGTAAAAAGAAAATACTTCCAATCCCTTGGTGGCAATAACGGCTGCTATTGCCCCGAAAACCCCCAATGGAGCAAAGTTCATGACATATCCCACCATTTTCAGAATGATATGGGCTGCTGCATCCAGTGCTTTTACAATCACCTTTCCCTTCTCACCCAATGCCGTGGTTCCCACGCCAAAGAAAATACTGAAAACAACCAGCTGCAGGATTTCATTGGTGGCCATCGCTTCGAAAACACTTTTAGGAAATACATGCTCGATGAATTTCTGTAAAGAAAATTCCTGTGTTTTGCCAATCAGGTCTTTTGCCCCTTCCAAATCTGCAGAGCCAAGGTTGATGGCAGCCCCGGGTT
>JBJOOI010000025.1:0-10121 GCA_046051375.1 Bacteroidota bacterium
GATGCCTATGTCGCCAATGATGTTCACCTTGATCAGGACAATTGTCAGTTGATTATATTGACGGGTCCGAACATGAGTGGTAAAAGTGCACTGCTCAGGCAAACAGCCATCATTACTTTGATGGCCCACCTGGGAAGCTATGTACCAGCACAGGAGGCAACCATTCCGATTACCGACAAAATTTTTACAAGGGTTGGCGCATCTGATAACCTCAGTGGCGGTGAGTCAACTTTTATGGTGGAGATGAATGAAACTGCCAGCATCATCAACAACATCTCACCAAGGAGTCTTGTTATTCTGGATGAAATAGGCAGAGGGACATCTACCTATGATGGTATTTCCATCGCCTGCAGCATCGCAGAATTTTTGCATGATGCGCATCAACGTCCCAAAACATTGTTCGCTACGCATTACCATGAAATGAATGAGCTTGAGCTTCGGCTTCCCAGAATCAAGAATTTCCATATCACCCACAAGGAGGTTGACAACAGGATCATCTTCCTGAGGAAGTTGGCTCCAGGAGGAAGTACGCATAGCTTTGGTATTCATGTTGCCCAAATGGCTGGGATGCCTCCTGTATTGATCAAAAGGGCTGAAGAGATCTTGAGAGAGCTTGAAAAAAAGCAAGGCGTTTCTGTCTTGTCCGAGCAAAAACCAGAAATTCCGGGTATTCAACTTTCTATTTTCGATACCCACACTGAAGTTTTCGCGGGCATCAGGGAGATGATGAGTGGAGTTGATATAAACAATCTTACACCGGTAGAAGCGCTGGTTATTTTGAGTGAGATCAAGAAAAAAATCAATTGATCAGACCAGTTCTTTGAGCGCCTCAATGACTGCGTCAACTTCTTGCCTGGTATTGTATTTGCTGAAGGAAAATCTTACCGTGGATTGCTCTGGTAACTGGAGTGCATTGATCACATGTGAGCCTTGATTGGCGCCGCTACTACAGGCACTTCCACCCGACACACAGATGTTTCTGATGTCCAGATTGAAAAGCAGCATTTCAGATTTTTCTGTTCTTGGAAATCCGACACTCAATACCGTATAGAGGCTTTCTCCTTCTGGATCACCATTGAAAACAACCCCTTTGATATTTTCTTGCAGTGATGTTTTGAGGTGTGATTTTAATGCAGCGATTTTTGCATGATCAACTTCATGGTTTTGCATGGAAATTTCCAGCGCCTTGGCAAATCCAACAATGCCATAAATATTTTCTGTTCCTGCCCTCATGTTTCTTTCCTGCCCACCTCCATGAATGAATGGATTTACTTTGTTGTTTGCGTTGATGTACAAGATGCCCACACCCTTTGGACCATGGAATTTATGGCTCGCCCCTGTAATAAAATCAACATTTATTTCAGCCAGGTTGATGGGAAAATGTCCTACGGTCTGAACAGTGTCTGCATGAAAAACTGCATTGTATTGCTGGGCCAGTTCTCCAATTCTCTTGATGTTGGTCATGTTGCCAATTTCATTGTTGGCATGCATCAGGGTAATCAATGTTTTCTCTGACGAGGAAGACAGTTTCTGCTCAAGATCATTGAGGTCTACATGACCATTGGGAAGGATGTTGACAAATTCAAGCGTTGCTTCACCCTTGCATGCAATAAAGTTGCAGGTATGAAGCGTTGCATGGTGTTCTATCGGTGAACTGATGATTCTGGTGCAGCCCAACTCCTTTATTGCTGCAAAAATGGCGGTATTGCTGCTTTCTGTTCCTCCACTGGTGAAAAATATTTCTGATGGATGGGCATGAAGACTTGCCGCTACTGATTTACGGGCTTTTTCAATGGCCAATCTGTTTTCCCTTCCATAAGAATAAATAGAAGAGGGATTGCCGAAATGTTCAGTGAAATAAGGCGTCATTGCCTCGAACACCATCGGGTCTATTGGAGTGGTTGCAGCATTGTCTAAATAAATTCTGGCGGCCATTTCCTAACCTGTTTTTTCAAATATACGAAACAGGGTTTATAATGACTCCTGTATGTCGCGGATGAGTTTTGATGCGATATTGTTGGCGGTCGTTTCGAAATTGCTCTCCGCAATGATCCGAATGATGGGCTCGGTATTGCTTGATCTCAAATGAACCCAATCATTGTCAAATTCAATCCTTAATCCGTCGATGGTATTCAAAGGATTTGACTTGTATTTTTCTTTCAATTTCGCAAAAACAATATTGAGGTTGGTTGTGCCATCCATTTCAATTTTATTTTTGCTGATGAAATAGTCAGGATAGCTGCTCCGTAGTTGTTTAACGGTTTTGTTTGATTGTGAAAGATGCGTCAGGAAAAGTGCGATACCAATCAGGGCATCCCTTCCGTAATGAAAATCAGGGACAATGATGCCGCCATTGCCTTCTCCACCAATCACCGCATTAACCTCTTTCATCTTTGCCACAACGTTGACTTCACCAACAGCAGCAGGATGGTATTTTCCACCATGCTTTTCAGTGATGTCTTTCAGCGCTCTTGTCGATGAAAGATTGCTTACTGTATCTCCTTTGGTTTTACCCAGTATATAATCTGAAACAGCCACCAATGTGTATTCTTCACCAAACATGGACCCATCCTCGCAAACCAACACGAGTCTGTCAACATCAGGGTCAACGGAAATGCCAAGATCTGCCTTGTTGGCAATTACTGCAGCAGAAAGTTGTGTCAGGTGTTGAGGCAAAGGTTCGGGATTGTGTGCGAATCTTCCATTGACTTCTCCATTCAACACAATGATGCTCTTTTCCTGGATGCCAAGTTTTTTAAGAAGGATGGGCACAAAAATTGCGCCACTACTGTTGATCGCGTCAACAACAATTTTGAAATTTTGCTTTTCAATCAAATTTTTATTGACGAGCGCATGTGCTACAATCGCATCAAGATGCCTGTCTGCATGATCATATTTAGTTGTAATGCTTCCGGCTTTTTCAACCAGTGAAAAATTGATATTACCCAGCTCTGCATTGTTGAGGATTTGGGCACCTACTTCAGCACTGATGAATTCGCCTTTGTCATTCAACAGTTTGAGCGCATTCCATTCCTTGGGGTTGTGGCTGGCTGTGATGATGATTCCTCCGGCAGCATTTTCTGCAGCCACTTCAAATTCAACGGTTGGCGTAGTTGAAAGCCCCAGATCAATGACTTCTGCCCCCATTGCAACAAGGGTTTGTGCAACAAGACCTGCAATCATCGGGCCACTGATTCTTCCATCTCTTCCAATGATAATTTTTTTGTTCCCATCTGCCATTGCCCATTCTCCAAAGGCGGCAGTGTACTTGACTACATCCAATGGAGTAAGTGATTCACCTGGTTTCCCACCAATTGTTCCTCTGATTCCTGAAATGCTTTTGATCAGTGCCAAATTGAAATTTTTAGGATGCAAAATTACAAAATAAAGGCTGTTTTGTCAATTAAAAATGACTGCCGGGTAGTTTTTATATGCTTAATGATTTTAGTTATCTTCCTGATTAATTCATTTCCTGGAAATACTGCTTAAATTTACGGTATGATGATGTTGCAATCAGATCAGATGTCATTTTTTCAGCAATTGTTACACCTTGATTATCAGTTAACATTTCTGGTGAATCGTGAAATGGTTCATCCTGTACTGGATGATTTGTTTCTTTTCCTGCGAGAATCTATTTTTCATATCCCCCTCTATTTTTTTATCATTATTTTTTCTTTTCAGGTTTTTGGAAAGAAAGCCATTTGGTGGGTGCTTGGGGCCATATCCCTGATTGCATTGTGCGACTTGCTGAGCAGTCATGTTATCAAAGCTTATTTCAACAGGCCAAGGCCTTGCAGGGATCCTTTTATGGCTGGTCAAATCAGGTTTCTCGCCCGGTATTGTGGTGCCAATGGAAGTTTCACCTCCTCTCATGCAGTCAATCATTTTGCTTTCGCCACTTATGTGGCCTCAACCATGCGGGGAATTTCAAAATGGTTCAATCTCTTGTTTGTCTGGGCATTTGTTATTGCTTACGCCCAGGTCTATGTAGGCGTCCATTATCCTTCAGATGTGTTGGTTGGGGCTTTTTTGGGGATAGTTTTTGGACTTGTGGGTGCACAAATCAGCAGGCAGGCCCTATCTTTACAGCAATATAGCATATGAATGAGTTGCTCATCCTGTTCTTCCTTATCCTGATCAATGGATTTTTTTCCATGGCAGAGATTGCATTGGTTTCTGCAAGAAAAGCCCGCCTTGAGGGGCAAGCGAACAAAGGAGACTCAAGGGCCAAACATGCACTTTCACTTGCTCAGAAGCCGGATTCTTTTTTGTCTACAGTTCAAATCGGGATAACCACTATCGGCATTCTTACTGGTATTTTTTCAGGTGATAAGATTGTAGATGATACAGCTGTTTTCCTTGAGGGATTGCCTGTCGTTGCTGCCTACAGCAAAGCGATCGCTACTGCTGCTGTTGTTGTCATCATTACCTTTTTCTCTCTGGTATTTGGAGAACTTGTCCCCAAACGCCTGGGATTGTCTAACCCCGAAAAAATTGCCAAAACTGTTGCCGCTCCCATGCGGTTGATTTCAACCATTGCCCATCCTTTTGTCTGGTTGTTGGTGAATACCACCACAATCATCATGAAAATTTTCAGGGTAAAGACGGATGACTCACAGGTAACGGAAGAAGAAATAAAAGCCATCATCAACGAGGGAACTGAGCATGGTGCCATTGAAGCAACAGAGCAGGAAATCATCCAGCGCGTTTTTCATCTGGGAGACAGGAACATCACTTCATTGATGACACACAGAAGTGATGTCGTCTGGTTTGATGAGAATGACAATGAGCAGAGCATAAGGGAAAAAATCACGAAGAAACCACATTCCATTTATCCGGTTTGTGATAAATCTATCGACCATATCAAGGGAATTGTTTCCATCAAAGACATGTATGTTACGCCTGATGAGGTCTCTTTCAAGCATACCATGAAAAATCCTCTTTTTGTTCCGGAAAACATCAGTCCATATCAGCTCTTGGAAAAATTCAAGGTGTCCAAGATCCATACCAGCTTTGTGGTTGATGAGTATGGAACCTTGCTTGGTCTTGTAACTTTGAATGATATTTTGGAAGCTATCGTTGGAGATCTTCCCCAGCATGACATGGAAGACTATGAGATCATTGAAAGGGAAGATGGAAGTTTCCTTGTTGATGCACAGATTCCTTTTTATGATTTTCTCACCAGGTTTGAAAAAGCAGATTGGATGAATGAGGGGGAACAGGAATTTGATACACTGGCAGGTTTCATCCTGCATACACTTGAACGCATTCCGGAAACAGGGGAGCATTTTGAGTGGAAGGGATTTGGCATTGAAATCATGGATATGGATGGACACCGTATCGATAAGGTTCTGGTGAAATTATCCGAACAGATCCGCAGTGAAATGGAAGAAGAACAATAAGCAAAATGGAACTTTCCCTTCAACATAAAACAGCATTGGTTTGCGGCGGTTCCCAGGGAATTGGGAAAGCCATTGCAATGGAACTGGCCATGCTGGGAGCCTCATGTATTTTACTCTCCAGAAATTTGACTACCCTTCAACAGGCCATCGAGGAACTGCCTGCAACTCATGGCCAGTCCCATGCATGCCATGCCATTGATTTCAAGGATGTTGATGCGCTCAAGGAACTTGTAACCAACATTACCCAAGTCAAGACAATTGATATCCTGATCAACAATACCGGTGGGCCCTCCGCTGGTCCTATCCAAACGGCAGATCCCCTGGCATTTCAGGATGCCTTTAGTCAACACCTTGTTTGCAATCATATTATCACGCAGGCTGTCATTCCTGCAATGAAGCAAAATGGCTGGGGCCGTATCATCAATGTTATTTCAACCTCAGTCCGGATTCCAATCGACAATCTCGGTGTATCCAACACCATCAGGGCAGCAGTTGCTTCATGGTCAAAAACGATGTCAAATGAATTGGCTGTGCATGGCATCACTGTGAACAGCCTTTTGCCAGGATTCATTTCCACTGCAAGATTGGAAGCAGTTGCTGAAAACTTTGCTGCAAGAGCGAATATTGAAAAAGCGGCCATGCAAGACCAAATGCGTTCTTCAGTTCCGGCCAAGCGATTTGGGACCCCTGCTGAAATTGCTGCTGTTGCTGCTTTTGTGGCATCTCCTGCAGCCTCTTATCTCAATGGAATCTGCATACCTGTTGATGGTGGCAGAACCGGAAGCATTTGACAATGAGCAGATTCGAACTCAATGAAGCTTTTGCGCAGTCGCTGGATGCAACTGATTCCCTGCAAGGATTCAGGAGCCAGTTCCTGGTGCCTGAAAAACATGGGAAGCAGCGCATGTATTTTTTAGGGAATTCACTGGGCCTTCAACCCAAATCAACTTCAGCCTCCATCAATACCATTCTTCAACATTGGGCTGAAGAGGGGGTCGAATCTTTTTTTGCGGGGAAAGCACCCTGGATGGAGTTGCACAATGCATTGCTTGAGCCCTTATCGGTGATTGCTGGCGCCATGCCATCAGAGCTCAGTGTGATGAACCAGCTTACCGTCAATATTCATTTGATGCTGGTTAGTTTTTACCGCCCAAATGGTAAGCGAAAAAAAATACTGGTAGAATCCAAGGCATTCCCAAGCGATCAATATGCCCTTCATTCATTTCTTGAACACCTTGGCCTTGATCCTTCAGAGATACTGGTGGAGGTCAATTCGGGAAGTGAAAATGTTGCCATGCGCAATGAAGATATTGTGCAGGCTATCGAAAGCAATGCTGATGAACTGGCGCTGGTTTTTCTGGGCGGGATCAATTATTATACAGGTCAATTGCTGGACATGCAACAGATCACCAAGGTGGCCCGGGATGCAGGTGCAATGGTTGGTTTTGACCTGGCCCATGCCATCGGGAATGTGAAATTGAGTCTACACGACTGGGCCATTGATTTTGCCTGTTGGTGTTCTTACAAATACCTGAACGGTGGACCTGGTGCTGTGGCCGCGGTATTTGTGCACGAAAGGCATCACTCGGATAAAGCACTCAAAAGACTCACGGGTTGGTGGGGTTACAACAAAGAAGAGCGGTTTGCCATGCACAATCGATTTGTGCCAGAACCCGATGCAACTGGCTGGCAATTGAGTACACCATCGATATTGCTTTATGCATGCCTTCAAACCTCATTGGATATTTTTACCCAGGCAGGATGGACCAACATTTTGGCAAAGCAGGAAAAAATGATGGCCTGGCTTTCATTCCTGATCAATGACATAGGATTTGAGCATTTTACCTGCCTTACTCCTGAAGCAAGGGGATGTCAGGTTTCCCTGTTGTTCAGGGAGAAGGGGAGAGTCGTCTATGACCGGCTTTTTGATAAAGGGTTCATGGTGGATTGGAGGGAGCCCAATGTGATTCGCCTTGCTCCCGTTCCGCTTTATAATACATTCACGGAGGTCTGGCATTTTTATAGCGCATTGAAAGGCATTATCTTTGAGGTTTATGCGTCAGACAAGTCTGTTTAAGCATAAAATGCAGAAGACCTCTTCAAATTTCAAGTTTTTACAATGACCAAGCAAGCACTGATCGATCAAATAAGAGCAAAGAAATCTTATCTCTGTGTAGGATTGGATACAGATCCCGGCAAGTTGCCTGAATGCCTGATGGGAGAGGAAGATCCGGTTTTTGCCTTCAACAAGGCCATCATCGATGCCACCCTGCCTTACTGTGTTTCCTATAAAATCAATACTGCTTTCTATGAAGCACAGGGCCTTAGGGGTTGGGCTTCCATGGAAAAAACCGTGAATTACATTCCGGATTCACATTTCAGGATTGCAGATGCAAAGCGTGGTGATATTGGCAATACATCCACCCAGTATGCTATTGCGTTTTTGAAAAACCTTCCTTTTGATGCCATCACCATTGCTCCCTACATGGGCGAGGACAGTGTTAAGCCATTCCTTCAGTTTGATGGGAAATGGGCCATTGTACTTGGGCTTACCTCCAATCCTGGTGCGGCTGATTTTGAGTTGAAGGAATTGAATGGGGGAGAACGGGTTTACGAGCATGTGATTCGTACCGTTGCCGGATGGGGCTCCACAGAGAACCTGATGTTTGTGGTTGGTGCCACCAGGTCTGATGAATTCATCAACCTTAGAAAAATATCGCCAGAGCATTTCTTTCTGGTGCCGGGTGTTGGCGCACAGGGAGGCAGTCTGGCCGAAATTTCCCAGAAAGCCATGAACAAGGATGTCGGCTTGCTGGTCAATGTGAGCCGCGACATCATTTTTGCATCTTCAGGCCATGATTTCGCAACAGTGGCAGGAGAGAAGGCGAAGGCTTATGCTGCGGAAATGTCGATTTACCTGTAATTCATTCACACATCTAATCTGGATTTCAAAAGTTTTACCATATTCAATACGTCATCAAGGCCATGGAACAGTTGAAAAAAATCTATCAGAAATACAAGCCCGAAATCAGGGTGGGCATCGCAGTGTTTGTAGGATTATTTGCCTATAGAATTGTGAAAGATCTTATTGAGCGTTTATGGCCTGATTGATTGGAGGATGGCATCAGCCAATTTTTTTGCCCATTTACCATACTCAAGACCTGAAGGATGAAGTCCATCTTTGGCTACCAGCAAGGCGTTGGAAGTTGCTTCCCTGCTGCCTTCTGTAATCGATACATAAGCAATGCCAGCTTTTTCGGTGATCTTCCGGTTGATGGCATTGAATTGGTCAATTTCCTTTCCGATTTTTATCCTGTCCCTGCTGGCTGCAAAAGGTGTCGCACCCCAATCGGGGATGCTCAGCACAAAAACATGTTGTTTGTTTCCACCAGCAAAGGCGATGGCCTTGTTCAATAATTTTTCAAATTCCATCTCATACGTTGATGGGTCTTTTCCCCGGTATTGGTTGTTGACACCAATCAGTAGGGTGACAATGTCATAGGATTTCTCGAAGGCAGTTCTCTCGATTCCAGCCATCAATTCATCCGTCGTCCAACCGGTCTTGGCAATGATTTCAGCTGCATGGACACTCATCCCTTTTGATCTCAGCAGTTGTACCGTCTGGTAGGGAAAAGATTCATAAATGGGAACAGATTCACCAATGGTATAGGAATCACCAAGAGCCAGGAAACTCCTTTGCTTTTGTGCAGTACTGTTCAATGCCATGGTCATCAAAAATGGGAGGGTGATAAAAAGCTGTTTCATGCGGTTCATGTGAACCCGAATTTAGACAAAATGGGATTATCTTTATGCACAACCGAAAACCAACTGCATGAAACGGATTTTTTTCTTGATGCTCGTATTAGCAAGCTATACGATTTCTTTTGCACAACAACTGCCTGTGGCCAAAGCCAACTATGAGCTGGCTGCGAGGTTCTCTCCCAAAAAATTAGAGAAAATGCTGTTCTCTACAGCTGTAGATCCTCACTGGATGAAGGGGGGTGTAAAATTCTGGTATACCTATGAAACCACAGCAGGCAAGAAATGGTATGTGGTTGATCCCGTAAAGATGACAAAACAGCCCATGTTCGACAATGATAAATTGGCGGCATCCATCACGAAAATTGTCAAGGATCCTTTTGATGGCAAACATCTTTCTATCGATAACCTGAAGTTTGTGAAGGATGAGAACTGGATACAGTTTGAAGTGAAAAGCACTCAAGAAGTCGAGAAAAAAGATACCACCAAAAAAGGCCCATCCACCAAAGAAAAAAAGGTTTTTCATTTTCAGTATAATATCACCCTTGATTCGCTTGTTGAGTTGAAAGACCACAAGAAGCCAACCCCAAAGCCTTCATGGGCCAATGTTTCACCCGATCAGCAATGGGTGGTTTTTGCCAGGGATTTCAATTTGTACAGGATGGATTCTGCCAACCTGCGCAAAGCAATGGCAAAAGAAGATGACAGCACCATCGTTGAAGAAAAGTTGACCACTGATGGGGTTGAAAATTATGGATTTGGTGAATCATTTGGTGAGACCAATCTGGAAAAGGCTGCCAACCGCAAAAAAAGAAAATTTGCTGGGGTAATGTGGTCTCCTAATTCAAAACATTTTCTGGTCTCAAGAACCGATAGCAGGAATGTAAAAGACCTTTGGGTGATCAACAGCATCGCCGAGCCACGTCCTACTCTGGAAACCTATAAATACCATATGCCAGG